>JBGSKR010000643.1:0-7041 GCA_041741135.1 Mariniblastus sp. | reverse complement strand
ATGGCACAACGAAGGCTCCAAATTCTTCGAATGATCCCGCAGCCGCGACAGCGGGTGACGATGCTGCCAACCAAGTAAATCTTTCGGATAACCTTAGCGAAACCATTCCACCATTGGTTGCCGATGGATTGGGGACTGATATCTGGCAAGCGCTGAAAGAAGTCCTCGATGATCCGTCTCGCCTGTCTTCGATCGTGCTGATTACTGACGGCCAACACAACGGCAGCGAAGACCCACTCGAAATGGCCAAAAAAGCTGCCACGCTGGACAAGCCTATATTTGTGATTGGCATTGGCGATCCGCATCCGCCAAAAAATCTGGCGGTCAGCGAAGCCTACGTTCGAGATAAATCGTACCCTGACGAACCCTTTGAAATTGAAGCCATCTTGCAAACCAGTCAGGTTGGCGAAAATGGTATCCCTCCCCAACTTGACGTGCGGCTGATCCAGCAACGTGTTGATTCCAAAACTGGTGAATTGGGTGCGCGGGAAACCGTCGAAACAAAACCAGTCACCGTGCCTCAATTCGGTGGGCGAATTCGTGTTGACTTTTCTCATGTGCTGAACCTTCCTGGTAGCTATGTGTTTACGGTTGCCGTTGATCCGATTAACGATGAATTGGACACCAACGACAACGAGAAAATGACAGCTCAAATGGAGGTTGTGGACGAACAAGTCAAAATTCTATTGATTTCGGGGCTTCCTAGTTGGGATTACCAACAAATTCAGCGACTGCTTCAGCGCGACCAATCGATTTCTCTTAGTTGTTGGTTGCAGTCGATGGATAGTTCTCGCCCACAGGAAGGCGACGCCCCGATCTCAAGCTTGCCGCGCACGATGGAAGAGTTGGGGGAGTATAACATCGTGATTCTGATGGATCCTAATCCTGAAGAATTTGATCAAGGTTGGATCGAACTGCTGAAAAATTTCTGCAAACACAAAGCCGGTGGTGTCCTGTTTATGGCCGGGCCGCAGTACACCAGCGAGTTTCTGACTATGAATCGCTTGCGAGAAATCCGTGATATATTGCCGATCCGTTTTGGTGACAATGAGTTCATCGATTCCATTCAAGCACTCGCCGATGCACAAGACGCGACGCCTGGCCAAATGCTGCTAGTCAATCACAACCTCGATCATCCTGTCATGAGCTTTCGTAGTGACCCGGCGGAAACTCAGAAAATCTGGTCGCAAATGCCAGGAATTTTTTGGAGCTTTCCGACACTTGCCGCCAAACCAACCGCTCAAGTACTGCTCGAACGGGGTGACCAAGTCAACGCGGAAGGTAATCAGCCGCTGATGGTCGCTGGCCGCTATGGTGCTGGCACAGTGTTGTACATGGGATTTCAAGGCACTTGGAAATGGCGTCCCGTGGGTTTGCAAGCTCAGTTTTTTGACCGATTCTGGATTCAAGTTGTGCGCTATCTCGTCGAAACTCGCTCACTTCAAGGAACCAAACGCGGCTTTGTCGACGTTGATAAAAGTGAATTCGAGCTGGGTGAGCGAATCACGCTCGTAGGTGAGGTGCTCAATCCTCAGTTCAAACCAGCCACCGAGAATGAGTTTGAAGCCGTCATTCTTTCTGGAGATGGTCGCTCGCAAACCGTAGTTATGAAAAAAGCACCGCAGAAAGATGGGCATTATGAAGGTTCGCTTGTCGCTCAGCGTGTCGGAAACTTTACGGCGACGATTAAACTTGGCGGCGATGACCCTGAATCGAAACTGATTGACCCGATTGCGTTTCGGATCACGCCACCCAGTGCAGAATCTGGGAATTATTGGTTGAACGAGAAATTGTTGACCGAAATTGCAACTCTGTCCGGCGGCAAATACTATCGACTTGAAGAACTTAAACAGTTGACCGCCGATGTGCCGACGCTGCCCAAGAAAGTTGAATTTAATAGCCCGCCGAAGCCGCTGTGGGACATGACGCCATGGTTGCGATGGCTAGCTTTCGGATTGCCCGTCGCATTGCTGTCGATTGAATGGGCTGTTCGCAAATGGAAGAAACTTTTGTAATCACACAAAAATTGCCGAATCGCTTTTTTGGCGACCGGCAAAAATTTAACCTACCGTAATGGGACTTGCCAGAGTTCCTTTTCTCGTGAGGATATTCTGGCGAATTTCATTACCCGTTGAAGCAAATCTGCTGCTCGCCTTTATACTAACGCTCAATACACAAATTCATGGCAACTGCACCCTCCACCTACCGAAACGCTCCCGCGATTGTTGTCAGCAAGCTCGCACAGCTTCGACGGAAACTTACCGGCTGGATTCTCGTCCACGGCCTTGGACGTTGGCTGGTGGTTTTGCTGGCGATCCTCGCCTTCGATATGCTGTTGGACCGTGTCTTCAAAATGGATTTCTCGCAACGGTTGATCATGTTGGTCGTGATCGCAGGAATCACTGCCGTTTATTTTTTTTGGCAAGTCCTTCGCCCACTCTCGAAACGACCGAATGATGATTCGTTGATCTATGAAGTGGAGCAGAAAAATCCGGAACTGAAAGAGAATTTGATTTCGAGCTGGCAACTGTCCGGGCAGCAAGACCTCGAATCGCTAGGGATTTCTTCCGAACTCGCGACCGCCACGATCAATAGTGGAATTTCCAAAGCGGAACAAATCAATTTTAACGCTGCGCTCGATTTGCCCCATCATCGCCAAAACTGGGCTATCTTGCTGTGCAGTGTCTTGTTGGTGGGCTTGCTGGGTTATGGTGTCATGCAAACTGAGTTCTTGCGAACTTGGTTTAACCGAAACATCCTGTTGACCAATGATCAGTGGCCCCAAAGTACCTATCTGGAAATTGCCGGAGCCGAGAACGGAAAACTTGTCCTGCCACGTGGTGCCGATTATCGCCAATTGGTTGTCGTAACTGGGGACAGTAGCATTCAAGACGTTGCCGTGTCGCTCGAGATTGACAATTCCACGGCTCGCACGATTCACGCCATGAAGCCGACTGGCAAACTTGACGGTCGCGAACATTCCCACTTGTTTCACAACGTATCCAGCGTATTTCGTTTTCGCGCCAAAGGTGGCGATGCTGTCACACCGTGGGTCGATGTAGAACTGGTCGAACCGCCAGCAGTGATTGATCTCAAATTGGTGGAATTGTTGCCCGCGTACACGGGAACGCCTTCGCTGCCATTAAGTGGCAATGGCCCGCATTCGATCCTCACAGGTAGTAGCCTTCAGATCTCGGCATTGGTCAACAAACCACTCCAAAGTGTCTACCTGAAATTCGAGGAACAACGATTCGACTTAAAGCAAATTGCGGATTCTTTAGACTTTAACATCGTCCTTAATCCCGCAGATCTACGCGGCGGTGAGTATCAATTTGAGCTCGTCGATCAGACCGGGCTGACGAGTATTCGGCCTTCTAAATTTACTCTCACTCTCAAAGAAGATCAGCCTCCCAAAGCCCGCGCTTCATTGCTGGGAATTAGTGGGCTAGTGGTGCCGCGGGCCATGATTCCCGTCGATTATCAGTTTTCCGACAACTACGGTTTGCAACGCTTGTTTTTTGATTGTCACTGGAAAACGGGCAGTGAAGGCAACGAGAAATCGTTCGATCCTCAATTGGAGTTTGCGAAATTCTCGACTCCGCTGCAATCTCAACAACCAAGTGACAAAAATGGAGAATCCGATTCTCAACCTGCTTCGGAAGCGGTGCGTGACGTTAAAGACGTGGCAGTACTGGACTTGAAACCATTAAAAATGGAACCCGGCATCAGCTTTCGGTTTTCCGTCGCGGCAGAAGACACGAAACCTGATTCGCCAAATGTCGGTAAATCTCAGGAATTTTTGCTACGAGTCGTCACCGACGAGGAACTTCGCGCCGACTTGTTGCGTCGAGAAATCGAGCAGCGCAAGGCTTTCGAACAAGCTTACGAAAAACAGATGCAATTGGCGACCGATTTGCTGGCGATTACTTCTCGCGAAGTGCCACCGGGTACCGACGAGGAAGCATTTAAAACTCTCCGAGAGTCCGAGCTAATTGCTCTCGTCCGCGAACAAAAGGGCGTTGGAACTTCCGTCGCTCGCGTGGCAGACCGTTTCGAAGAGTTTCTCGTCGAAGTCAAAAACAATCGATTAGACGAAGCCGAAAACGAACTTGCTCCCGGCCAAAAAATTGAAGCGCGTTTTGACCTTGGTATCATTCAACCGATGCGTCAGTTGGACGAGGAATTGATTTCACTTGCCACCCGTAACGTCGACAACTGTCGCCGTGCTGCCAACCAAGCGGAGGAGTTGCTTGCTGCCGTCGACGCGACGGCATTGATACACCAACAGATTCTGTCAGAGATGAAAAAAATCTTGAGTGCCATGAGCGACTCGGAGAATTTCCAAGAAGTCATCAACGATTTATTAGAAATCAAAGGTGGCGCCAAACAGGTTGGCGACGGCATCGAAGAAAAACTGAAGCCCAAAGACATTTTTGAAGATAAAGAAATTTTTGACGAGTAACAAAAATCGCTTAGTGGACGTCGTTTGCCTGATTGTCATAGATGTCCCCTGACCCCCTTGACTCGACTTTCCAATTCCCCCAGCCACGAGTTAACCATGTTCATTATCCGCTATTTCGCCATCGTTTGCGTTTTCGCTTCTTGCCTCGACTCATCCTCGGTAACTGCCCAAGACGAAACGACTCGCCGCAGCGAATTGGGCGTTCGGCAAAAATTGGTCGAACGGAAAATGGTCGAGCTCGAATCGAAACTTCAGGTGATCGCTGAGAAATTAAAAGAAACCGAACCGGAACGTGCGGCCCGATTGATCGCCGCCTATCAGGCTTCCAAAGAGAAACTGATCACTCGCGAGATGGCAGAAATCACTGAATTACTTGATCAAAATAAGCTTGCGCCGGCCAAAGAGAAATTGGATACGGTCATCGCGAATCTTGAGTCGCTTTTCCGCCTGTTAACCAACGAAAAAGACCAAGAAATCTCGAAAGAAGACGAGATCAAGATGTGGGAGAAGATCAAGAACGATATCCAGGAACAGGTCAATGATCAAATAAGACAAAAAGACGAAGCCAACAAAGTTGCAAACAAAGAGGAAGCCGTCAAGAATCTCGAAGCGCAAATCAAAAAACTAAAATCTCTCATCGAGAAACAACGCGGAGTGATCAAGGATACGGAAGACAATGCCGGAAACGGATTGCGAGAGCTAGATAAAGTCGCGGATAAACAATTCGAGGTTCGTCAAGGCACCGAGGCCCTCAAAGATGAAATCGGTGGCAAACCCGGTGATGGCAAAACCAAAGACGGAGAACCGACTGACGGAAAGCCCGGTGATGGTAAACCAGGTGACGGTAAACCAGGTGACAGTAAACCAGACGATGGTAAACCAGACGATGGTAAGCCAGATGATGGTAAACCAAGCGACGGCAAGCCAAGCGACGGCAAGCCAAGTGACGGCAAGCCAAGTGACGGTAAACCAAGTGACGGTAAACCAAGCGACGGTAAGCCATCCGATGGCAAACCCTCTGACGGAAAACCCGGTGACAGCCAACCGCAACCGCCTCAACCCGGTCAAGAAGGTCTCGAAAAGGCTGCTGAGCACCAACAGCGCGCTGAGGAAAAACTAGGCAGTGGAAAAGCTGACGAAGCAAAAGAGCAAGAAGAAAAAGCCGCTGCTGAACTCGAAAAAGTTCTCAGTGAATTAGAGAAAGAGAAACGCCGAATCGAATCGTTGCCTCCTGAAGCCTTGGAGCAAATGGCTCAAGAGCAACGCCGCACTCGCGACAAGAATCTTGACATTTTGGAGGAATTGAAAAAAGCTCCCAAACCCAAATCGGAGAACGGTGAGCCAGCCGCTGGCCAACCCCCAGGCCAACAAGCGATGGAGCAGGCCGGAGATTCGATGCAACAGGCCGCTGATGACCTCCAAGAACAGGACCCCGAGGAGGCTGCCAAAGATCAACCGCAAGCTGCCAAAAAAATGGAAGAGGCAATCGACGATATCGAGGAGCGACTTAATCAACTTCGAGAAGAAACTCGTGAAGAAAAACTGGCTCGACTCGAAGGACGCTTTCGCGAAATGCTGGAGCGACAACAAATTGCGTCGGTGATTACGGTCGAGCTAAACGACAAACGTGCCAACCTCAGTGAGCTACGGCGGCGTGATCAGTTGCTTTTGTTGCAGATGGCGAATGAAGAAATGGAGATCAACGAAATTGCTCAGCAGACCTATGATTTGCTGCTCGAAGACGGAACCAGTATCGTCTTCCCCGAAATTATTCAGCAACTTCGAGACGATCTCGCAAAGGCCGCCGGTTTGCTTCAAGAAGAGCGAACCGATCGCTTCACGCAATTGATCCAAAAAGAGATCGAAACCACCATCGAGGACTTGATCGATGCCCTTAAAGAAGCCCAAGAGAAGAAAGATGGCGAGAGCCAAGGTGGCGGTGGTGGCGGCGGCGGGGGCGAACAACCATTGCTTAAGATGTCTGCCGAACTTAAGATACTAAAGATGCAGCAACTGCGATTAAATCGACGAACTCGCAAAGTCGATCAGATGCGCGGCGACGCGGAGCTTGAACCGAAACTCGATGCCGAAGCACTTGATGCCGCCGATCTGCAATTGAAGTTGTTGCAAATGACCGAAGGCATCATGGAGAAAGCCAACGAATAGAAGTCGCACGAAACCGTCGAATGTTCTACGTCGGCCAATGTGATTCGAAAACTAATTGTAGTAGGCGTTGGTACAGGGCCCGCTTGCGACACGAGAATGACTGTAACTCGATCTAAGCCCAATCGGATGATTGAGTCGCGTTAAGATAAATTACCCAACGGCAAACCCTTTATTTTCTGCGGAAAAATTATCAGGAGATTCTTATGCAGGCCGTTTCCACTTCTTTGTTTCTTTCTAGGAACGTATTGCCAAAGTCAGCGATGTTGGTGATGTTTTTTTTCGCGATTGCGAGCTTGATCATTTCGACTCTTCACTCATTCGCGCGCGCCGCTGATGCGGATCATGATCGAGCAGTCGTGGAATCTTTTCTGAGTCACATCGACGAACTAGACGCGATCGGCTCTTCTCAGAAA
>JBGSKR010000642.1:0-3625 GCA_041741135.1 Mariniblastus sp. | reverse complement strand
ATCGAGCCATTCTGATTTCCGTCGCCATCGTGACTGCGGTGCTTTCTTTTGCGGCGATCTGGTTGATTGTTCGTTACGTCATCGTCAAACCGCTGGCTCACCTGCGCGATGTCACAGAAGAAGTCTCCCATGGCCGGATGGATGTGCGCGCTGAATTAAACACGGGCGATGAGTTCGAAGAGCTTTCGCGATCCTTCAATCGCATGTTGCGCCACTTGCAAGACACGCAATCCGCGCTCCAAGACGCGAACCAGGACCTTGATCGCAAAGTCGATGAGCAAGCTCAACTGAACCTGAAACTGCACGAGATGAATCAGATCAAATCTGAATTTCTGGCCAACATGAGCCACGAGCTGCGAACACCGCTGAACAGCATCATTGGGTTTTCGGAAATTCTCGAAAATGCTCAAGGTCTCGAACCGAAACAAACTCGGTTCGCCGCTAACATTCGCAACTCAGGCCGTCTGCTACTCGAGCTGATCAACGACATCCTTGATTTGGCGAAACTGGAGGCTGGCAAAATGGAAGTCAACCTCGACGAGTTTCGCATTCACGGCTTGTGCAGTGAACTGTGTGAAATGGTGCGGAATCTGGCGGAGCTCAAACAAATTCACCTGATGACTTGCGTCGATGAAAACTTCCCACCGGTCTATCAGGACAAAATCAAAGTCCGACAGATTCTCACCAATCTACTTTCCAACGCCATCAAATTCACTCCCGAAGGCGGTCGCATCAATGTCACGGTGAAGCGGGAATCCGATGACGACAACGACGATGCGGACCGTTTGGTGATTCAAGTTGCCGACACGGGCGTCGGAATTGCTGAAAGCGATCGGCAGATTATTTTTGAGAAATTTCGACAAGGCGTTTCTGCGATTGGCAGTAATGCGCTGACGCGAGAGGTCTCCGGTACCGGACTGGGTCTATCGATCGTCAAAGAACTATGCATCCTGCTCGACGGCACGATCACTCTCGAAAGCGAAGTCGGCAAAGGCTCGACGTTCACCGTAAATCTGCCATGGAATTTGAATCATGCCCCTCGCATCGATTCGGAAATTTCTGAATCAATTGAGCAGTTGACAAAACCTGCCCGTATCGATTTCGCACGAACGCAGAAGTAGAACGTAAACGTTGACTAAAGTTTAAATGGTCCGTTGTCTCGTCATCGCATAGACATTACATTCGTCGTTCAAATTTTGTACTTTTATTTTCGTACTATCACGACGCACGAATCAAAAACTGTCAACTAACATGTCCCCCACCATTGAAGTTCAACTTTATACCGACGGCGGATGCAGCCGAAATCCTGGCCCCGGCGGTTGGGCGTTTATCTTGCGGCATTTGCCCTCGGGAAAAGAAATCGAAGGCTTTGGCTCCGAGCCAGAAACCACCAACAACCGCATGGAAATTCAAGCCGTCGTTTCTGGGTTGGCAACGCTGAAACGACCTTGCTCCGTCGAGCTGTTCACCGACAGCACTTATGTTGGCAAGGCCATTTCGGAATGGATGCCGGGCTGGAAGATGAACGGCTGGCGACGGAAAGAAAAAGGTAAATTCGTCGAACTGAAAAATGCCGACCTGTGGCAGCAGATGGACGAACTCATCAACCGCCACGCTGTTAAATACACACGAGTCGCCGGTCACAGCGGACACCCCGAAAACGACCGCTGCGATGAACTGGCCGTCGCCGCCTATCAGAAATATTTGTAGCGGATGTCGAGGCCGCTCTCGCCAGAGAGTGACGCTTCCACGATTTAGCAACCTGTAGTGGAACTCGCCGGAGTTCCTTTTTTTCTCCGAAGGGAATTCTGGCGAATTTCACTATCAATTCTTATCGCTCGCCTATACCAAAATCTGCTTCACCACATGAGCATGTTCGACGCCCGTTAGTCGTTGGTCGAGTCCTTGAAAGCGATAAGTAAATCGTTCGTGATCGATCCCGAGGCAATGCAACATCGTGGCGTTCAAGTCGCGAATGTGAACGCCATTTTCGGCAATGTTATAAGCGAACTCGTCGGTCTCGCCATGCGACGCACCGCCTTGTACGCCGCCACCGGCCAGCCACATGCTAAAGCATCGACCATGATGATCGCGTCCCGCGCCGAGTTTGCCTTGGCTGTAAGCCGTCCGTCCGAACTCGCCGCCCCAAATCACCAGCGTATCATCGAGCAACCCGCGATTCTTCAAATCCGTCACGAGCGCCGCGGAAGCTTGATCGGTGTCGCTACATTGAGCGCGAAGATGCAAATCCAATCTCTCGTGCTGATCCCAGCCACGATGAAACAGTTGCACGAAACGTACATCACGCTCCGCCATCCGCCTCGCCATCAGGCAGTTGTAGGCATAGGTTCCCGGTTGTCGCGCGTCTTCACCATAAAGCTGAAACGTGCTCTCCGGTTCGTCCGAAAGGTCCGCAATCTCTGGTGCGGCAGTTTGCATCCGAAACGCCATTTCATATTGCGAGATTCGTGTTTCGATTTCCGGATCGCCACTGCTTTTAAGTTTGAGTCGATTCAGTGCAGCGAGGTCATCGAGTTGCTGCCGTCGATTTTCACGCGTGATGCCCGGCGGATCATTCAAAAACAAAACCGGATCACCACTGCTCCGCAACATCACGCCTTGATGATTCGACGGAAGATAACCGCTGCCCCAAAGTCGCGAAAAAATCGGCTGGCCGGGATTCTTGCCGGTTCCCTGAGAAAGCAAAACCACATAAGCCGGCATGTTTTGGTTTTCACTTCCCAAACCGTAACTGGCCCAAGCACCAGCACTTGGTTGACCCGGAATCTGTGAACCCGTGTTGATGAAAGTGATGCCTGGATCGTGATTGATGGCCTCGGTGTTCATCGAACGAATCACGGCAATGTCGTCAGCGATTTTGGCGGTGTAAGGAATTAAATCGCTGATCCAAGTCCCGCATTCACCACGTCGTTCGAACTTGCCGATCGGCCCGCAGACGAGAAAGTTCTTCTGCCCCGAAGTCATTCCGGTGACGCGTTGGTCGCCGCGAATTTCCGCTGGCAATTCTTCACCATGCTTTTTCTCGAGCACAGGTTTGTAGTCGAAAAGATCAATGTGCGACGGCCCGCCCGACATGAACAGGTAAATGACTCGCTTGGCCGTCGGTTTGAAATGAGGTAATCCAGCTTTCGCAACGACGTCGGTTGCCGGTGCGTTCGTCCGCGCCATTGCGGGCAGCAGCGAAGGCGGAAGCAGCGACCCGAGCGCAGCCGCACCCACGCCGCCAAAGGCACGGCTCACGAACGTGCGACGCGACAATAATTGCTGGTAGTTCAGAGGAAGAATATTCATATTTACTCTCGGGTAATCGTTTCGTCGAGATTTAAAATCAGCGAAGCAACCGAACTCATCGCGGCGAACTGGGGACCACTTCCCGCTCGCTGCCCATCCGTGGTGGCTAGTTGGTTGACTTCAACAGCCACGTCATCATTCTCCGCTCCGAGATATAGTGACGCATTCTCTTGCGACGCATGAAAGTATTTCAACTGACGCTGATAAGCCCCCGTCAAAATTTCTATTTCTTTCGCCGACGGTTCCCGAGCTGTCGCCAGCCGAAAACCAACACGAATCTGTTCGTCAATGGATTCACTAGCACTCAGCATCT
>JBGSKR010000641.1:0-10071 GCA_041741135.1 Mariniblastus sp. | reverse complement strand
GCAATTGAGCGCGGGCGGCGGGTGAAAATCCCGAAATTCGTCGTCCCGTTTCGGAAATGAACTTTTGTAGAAAAAAATCGGCCAACGTCAGAATGTCTTCCGGACGATAACGCAGAGCTGGCACATCGATTTGAATGACGTGCAATCGAAAGAACAAATCCTTGCGAAATTTGCCTTGCCGCACGTCTTCTTCGAGGTTTCGATTGGTGGCTGCGATCACACGCACATCCGTTTTGATGGCCTTTGATCCACCGACTCGTTCGAAGGGATGCCCCTCGAGCACTCGCAAAAACTTGGCCTGCACCGAGGGGTTCATTTCGCCGATTTCATCAAGCATCAGCGTGCCTTTATCGGCGGCCTCGAACTTTCCGGCTTTGCGATCGGTGGCCCCGGTAAAAGCTCCTTTTTCGTGGCCGAATAATTCGCTCTCCAATAACGACTCGGAGAGTGCCGCGCAGTTGAGGCAAACGAAAGGCCCGCTGCGACGGGGACTGGAGAAATGCACCGAACGCGCGACCAGTTCTTTTCCGACGCCGCTTTCGCCGCGAATCAAAACCGTGGCTTTGCTCGGTGCGGCTTTCGAGACTTGTTCATGAACTTTAAACATCGCCGGACTGGAACCGACAATTTCGCTTTCGACACCCAACTGATTGCGAAGCTGATCGATTTCCGAGCGAGTTTTAGAAAGATCGTCCACCAGCTTCTGTTCGCGAAAGCGGGTTCGCAACGCCATCGCAACCGTTTCCGCCACTGCCAGCGTGAATTCCAAATCATCCGCTTCCAATACTCCCGCGCGTCGCGTGGAATAGAGATGCACCAATCCAGTTACTCGCCCGTTCAATCGGATCGGTGCTGCAATCACACTGGTTGCGTGAATCGTGCCTGAGGAATCACGAATTCCAAGTGCGCTGTCGTCTTGAACATCGCGAGCCAGTACCGCTTCGCCACTATTTAAAACTGTTTCGGCAAGGAATTTTGAAACTCGATGATACTCGGGTAAATTTTCACTTCGCCAATACAGTAAATCCAGTTTCTCCGGATCAACGGTTGTCGGTCGACTGGCTGGAACCATCAACACGGCTCCAGCATCGACATTCGTTCCTTCGATCAGACAATCGATGGCCATCCGACTGATCGCACGCGCGGTCGTTTCGTTGGCTAATTCAAACGCGAGTCGGCATAGCCGATTGGCAGTTTGGCGGGCCGCCGAATTAGTTTCATCCGGCAATTCAATGTCCTCGCCTTGCAGAAACTTGGTTTGTTGACGACGGTGGATGATCTGGGTCGGTTCGGCAATGTGAGTCAACGGCTGAGTAATTTTTGAGTTGGCATCTTCGTTGACTTCTTGACCAACGATCGACTCTCCACCAATTTCGACCTTCGAAAAAACCTTGCGTTTGTAAGCTGAGGAAAGATCGATGACGAATGCCATTTCGGTACCGGCAATCCAGATAACATCACCCGGTTTCAGATGTCGGTCGCCTACGACCCGCTCACGTCCGACCGCCGTTCCATTCCGACTACCCAAGTCTCGCAGCGTCCATTTACCGTCGGTGACAAAAATTTCGGCGTGATGACGACTGGCTCGGTCTTCCTTGATTACAATCTGATTATTGGGGGAACGTCCGATTGTGACGGTTCTGCCGCTCTCAAGTCGAAAAACATCGGACCATTTCTTCCCCTCTCGAATGACGAGATAGGCAGTCGAGGCAGCAGAAGTTGCGGAGCTGACAGGGGACATGATTCACTTAAGCGAGGAATAGATTGATGGAAGAGGGCAAAATCGGGGAATCAAGGTTTTTTAACTTTGCCAGCAAATGTCACCCGACAAAAGCAATATTTCCTTGCTTTTTTTGAGCAATCCAATTACTCTTTATTGAGACATCCTAAATTTTGTGTTGGCTCTCTGCCAGCCCCAAAGTTTGTTTTACATTTTAAACGATCGTACCAAATTTCTAACCATCCATTAGTCCACTCGGATTTTGACCGACGAAGTTCCCGTTTGTCCGTCAAGTTTGTAGACTCGAACAAATCCATTTTACTCAGGAGTTCAACAATGACGGCCCGTTTCGCCAAACTGTTTTCGTGGGCAGTTGTTTGCGCCCTCTTCCTTGTTTCCTCTGACATTGTGCTCGCCCAAAACAATAACAACAACGGTGGCGTGAACGTCAACCAGCGTGCCGTCGGTGGTGTACAAATTGATCCGTCGGGAGTCTTAAACAATCAGGTTCAACCACTTGATGCAAAAATTCGCGACGACATTCAACGCGACCTGCAAAATGCGGATGGCGATATTTCCAAGGCCAGCAATTTGCGGATGATCTCGCTACGTGGCCTTGAAGCAGCGATCATTGCAGCTCGCGATGCCGGAAAGCCACTGCCCCCTGAAGTTCAATATATGGCTGGCCTGCAACGAATCGAAACCATTGTGGTCTCACCCGAAAACAATGACATCTACATCGGCGGGCCGGGCGAAGGCTGGAAACTGGATAATGCTGGCAACGTTGTCGGAGTCAAATCAGGAACACCCGTGATTCAACTCGATGATTTTCTCGTCGCCATGCGTTCGGCCGAAAATGCTCGTCAAGGTGCCGGCATTTCTGTCTCGATCGATCCGACGGAACAGGGTGTCAAGCAGTATCAACAGTTTGTCAAAGTTCTCGTCGATCGCCGCATTCCGTTTAATCCAGCCCTTCAAGGCGATGCCGAAAAAGCGATGGGGCCTCAAGTCATCACGCTGACCGGAGTTCCCAAAGACAGTCGCTTCTCGCAAATTCTCGTCGCTGCCGATTACAAAATGAAACGGATGTCGATGGGACTCGAAGCCGCGCCGATCAACAATTTCCCCAGTGTCCTGGAAATGGCCGCCAAGAAAAACGTGAGAAGCATGCAATCGAGTCCTCGTTTCTGGATGGAATGTGATTACGAACCCGTTGCCCAAACTGACGACGGCTTGGTTTGGCAGCTTCGCGGCAAAGGCGTAAAATGCTTGACTCAAGAAAGTCGTTTCGATGCCGATGGTAAGCAAAAAAACTTGGACAAGCAAAACATTTTTGCCGTTCAGTGGGCTGAGAAAATGACAGATCGATTTGAAGAATTGTCTGCCGCCGAACCCGCGTTTCGTGAACTGCGAAACATTATGGATATGTCCGTGGTGGCTGCAATCATCTCGCGGAATCAGTTGCTTCAAAAAGCGATTTTGGAGATTCCCGCAATCAACGGCACCACTGACGTAATTGCGACCAACGCCTATCCAGTGCCCAAATCGGTGGGAACCGAATGTAGTTTTGTGAGAATGGCCAATTCGTGGCTGGTCTCCGCCTCCGGGGGTGTGCAATTAGATTCATGGAAGGTCGCTCAAACAACGGAAATTGTGCCCGAACTTGCTTCTGTAGCGACCACTGCTTCCGTTCGCGCCGCCGATCGTTGGTGGTGGAATGTTTCGGTTAATTAGCTTTGTCTTAAGCGGAAGGCCTGCGGTAATGCCGGTCACAAGCTGAACGCCTATGCCACATTGTGGAAGGCGTTGAACGGTTACTGAAATGCGGTTACAATCTCCGCTCGCTTGAGTAGGCAATTTTTGACCGAAAACTATTTACACATCAGGAACCGGTAATGGGCAGTGAACGAGAACGAGAATTACGTCGTCGACGCAAACGATTGAAGAGCGTCACCGCGATCAAAAAGAAATCAGTAAAAGCAACGGCCGCTGAAAAAGTCGTGTTGGCTGCGAAACTGCGTCGGATGACTCCAGGTGGTGGACTGATTGTAGCCGCGTTGGGGTTGGAAAAAAAATAGATGGAAGCCGATGACGATGTTCATCTGCTGTGGGTCGGATTCATCGTCGAAGGCGGCTTAATCGCGATTGCAATGTTTCTCGCTTGGTGGGGTCTGTATGACCATGCCCAACCGCTCGACGAAATTTTCGTCGTTAATCTGTCGCAAATTTTTGGATTGGGTTTGCTCGCAACGTTGCCACTCTTGATCTTTTTGGTTGCGTTTCATTTTTTGCGTCCGCCATTCGTAAGATTCACGTTCCTTCGCTCGATTCAAGACTTCGCTCAAACTGAACTGCACCCGTTATTTCGCAGTTCCACACTGCTCGAGATGTTCCTGTTGTCTTTGATGGCAGGCATCGGCGAGGAGTTGCTTTTCCGATGGTGTCTTCAAGGGGGAATCACTTCACTATTGCCAAGCTCGATGGGCGGCGGAGCGGCGGCAATCGGAATCCTCGTGGCAAGCATCCTGTTTGGGTTGTGTCACTGGGTGAACAACAGCTATGGAATCGCGGCGCTAATCGTCGGAGTCTATTTTGGAGTCGTGATGTTGGTTACTGGCTGTGTGCTGATACCAATCATCGCTCACGCTTTGTACGATTTCGTGGCGATGATTTACATCGGACGATTTTTGGGTCGCGTTGATGGACGCGAAGCGATCCATCCGTAGCCGAGCTCGCCAGCGAGGATGCGACAGATCAGGGGATACGTCGCCTTGCTTGCGCGTTTTGAAGTTGCGGACTTTGCCTCAAAGCTTTTGTTTTAATCGGCAATTGCCGTATAAAATCAAAATCGCGAAGCGACCAAATACAAGCCCGACGCGCCAGCGAGGATGCCGCAAATCACGTTACTCGTCGCCTCGCTGGCGCTGCGGGCTTGTATTAGCGCAGCTTCCAAACTAGCGAGAGGCGGTTGCGTTTTCAAGGCCGAACGTTTCCACGCAGCGTTTGAACGAAGTCAAAAAGTTTGCGGCTCCGACGCCGTTGACCCTGCGATGATCGAAACTCATCGTCGCCATGACGGACGAAACAAATTGGAATCCGTCTCCGTGAGGAATCGGCTGCGAATAAATTTCACCCAGCGCTAAGGTTGCCATCGCAGGTGCGACAATCGCGGGTATTCCCATTCTCATTCCCGCAACGCCAATGTTGGAGACGATCAGCGTTGCGCTTTCGTCCGCTTGATCGATACCGTCACGAGCGGCTGACACGGCGGCTTGATAGGCCTCGAAAAATTCAGATTGCGATTTCTCGTCGGCTTCTCGGATGACTGCCGTGACCATTTCATCGCCCGGCAAAGCCACCGCAACGCCCAGATTGACGCGATGGAAAATCTTTAACGATTGGCCATCCGAGGTGATCATGCTGCGGAATTTTTCATGCTCGATCATGGACTGTACGACACACCAACAAGCCATCGCAAAACTGCTTGGGCCTCCGGTTGCTCGCGTTGATTCTCGCGCCGTCTGAATCGCAGTCCACTGAATCTCGCTCATCACGGTTACTGGAATGCACGATTTTGTGCCGCGACCAAGTCGATAGTTGAGCACGATTTGGGATTTGGGTAACGGACGAGTCTGATAGTGTTCGCTGGTTGCAGCAGGAGTTTCAACCGAATTTGTTTCGGGCAACGCTGCACTTTCACTCGTGTTCAAAGGACTGGCGATTGATTGGTTTGGAAGAGCGGAATCAACCTCTCGGTGGGCGACATACGCGAGCACGTCGGCTGGCATCAGTTTGTCATCCGCGTGAGAGATGTGGGCAGCATGATCGAGCAAGCCGTGTTGTAACAACAGACGGCGGGTCTTGGGCGGTATCAACAGCGTCTCAGATCGAGGCGATCGGGCAGGGGAGTCAGATTGTTGGTCAGCAGCAGAAGCAGAAGACGACAGCTTCGATTTGGAAACGCTAGTGACCGGAGCGAATGGTGACGCTGGAGCCGCCGAAGAAACGGCATTCGAAGCTGATCCGTGGGGCGAGGGATTTTCTTCTACCGATGCAGCGACTTCCATTTTCGCGATCACTCCGCCAATCGGCAGAACCGAATTGGGCTTGGCAAGCCACTCGATCAAAGTCCCCGCGTAAGGCGACTCGACATCCGTCGTGGCTTTGTCGGTCTCCATCGTGTAAATCGGTTCGTCACGCAAGATGACATCACCAGGTTGCTTGAGAAGTTCGATGAGCAGCGCCTCATGTAGTCCCTCGCCGAGTTGTGGGATGCGAACCGATACGATGGGCATGATGGCTGACTCCTGTTCATTCCTGTAAAGTCAAATAAACGGCGGCGACGATTCGCTCGACATCCGGCACGGCAGCGTATTCATAAATTGGATTGTACCCGATCGAAACGTCGGGCTTGGAAACCAATTGCGGCGGACTGACGAATGAGTAAAAACTTGCAGAGTCGCTCATCATTTCGCTAATGATCATTTGGCCGACGCTGCACGAGCGACCGTCTTCCTGGACAACGACCAAGCGTCCTGTTTTCGCAATCGAGTCCGCAATCGTCTGGCGATCCCACGGCTGGATACAGCGAAGGTCGATGATCTCGATCGACATTTCGTCATCCAATCTTTGAGCGGCGAGGAAAGCTTGCTCGATGCAATTCCCCCACGCGACGATGGTCACATCTTCACCCGCTTGTCGAATGCGAGCCGAACCAAACGGAACAACGGGGCAGTCATCAGGAACCGTCATGGGTTGCCGCATCAGATGCTTGGGGATGAGGATGAGTGTCGGATCATCAGCAAGCATTGCTGTCGTCAACAATCCAGCAGCGTCTTCGGGAGTGCTGGGAACGACGACTCTCAAGCCTGGAAAATGTGCGAACATCGATTCGTTTGATTGCGAATGCCACAGCGAGCCAGCCGGAAGATAAGCGCCACAGGGAGCGTAAAAAACGGCGGGACAAGTCCAATCGCCATTCGTTCGCCAACGCAGTGTCGTCAGGTTCTGGCCGATCTGGTTTAAGGCGGGGCCAACGAAGTCGATGAACTGAAACTCGAACACCGGTCTCATGCCATAACAAGCCATCCCGATACCGACTCCGGCAATGGTCGCCTCCGCAAGTGGAGAGTTAAACACGCGAGACGGAAATTCATGAGACAGGTTGGCAGTCAATCCGAAAACGCCACCCTTGGGGGCTTCGATGTCTTCACCAAACATTATCATTTGCGGATTGGTTTGCAGCCCATGTCGAAACGTTTCGTTGAGTGCATCGACAATCCGCATTTTCGTGCCCTCGGAATGCGTCGTATGATTTCCGCGCAAAATGGGAGCAACAACGGGCGGTGGTGGCGGCGCGGTGATCTCAAGCAACAGATCGGCGGGCGTTGGATCCGGCTCAAATTCGGCGGCCAGATACTCGCGGTCAACTTGAGCGCTGATTTCCAGTTTGATTTGTTGCCAATCATCGTCGGACAATTCTCCGGCTTCGATCAACTCGCGAGCGAGGACTTCGATTGGATCACGAGCAACCATCGCTTCAATGTCATCCGTTTGCCGATACACACGGTGGTCATCACTGCTGGTGTGTGAGCACAGCCGATCAAGATCGGCAAGAATCACGGTCGGACCGCCACCGTTTCGTGCTTTAGAAATCACCGGCCCGGCAATCTCGTGGACTCGGTCTGGATGACGTGCATCAACGTGGACTAAATGGCGATCATCAAAAACATGGAGCTTAAACGGATTGAATTTCTCAGTATTGGTGCTGATCCCGTATTGATTGTCTTCCACGACGAACACGATGGGTAATTGGCGTTCGATCGCGAAGGCAATCGCTTCATAGACTTCACCTTGACGGGTTGCGGCATCTCCGACGGAGGCGACAACGATGCTGGGATCGTCGTTCAATTGCATCGCCCACGCAACGCCGCAAGCGGGAAGAAAATTTGCACCGGTTGGCGTGGGGACGCTCCAAATGTTGAGGCGACGGTCGGAGAAGTGGCCGGGCATTTGGCGACCCCCACTGGAGGAACCGATCTTCGCGAAATAGGCACTGGCCAGTTCGGCGTTAGTGGTTCCCTTTGCGAGCACCATGGCTCGGTCGCGATAATAGGGGAACAGATAATCGGAGGGCTGAAGCTGAGCCGCAAATGCAGCTAGGGCTTCGTGTCCCATTCCGGCAACTTGAAACCAGCCTTTGGATTGCCGCAGCAGCACACCTTCACGTCGATCGCCCTCGCGACTAAGTTGCATCAACTTGAGAATTTCCAGTCGATCGTACGTCATGTGGCATTGGGGATTGGAAAAGTCGTCAATGGAGAATTTTTCTGCCGCCAGAGTTCAGGGGAATTCTAACGGGCAACGGGCATGACGCAAGGCAAGCAGGTTGCCATAATTTTGTTCCCACTGTCGTGAGCAAGCCCGCGGTTCACCAAAATCATGTGGTTAACTTTGTGGCTTTGAGATACTCCTGCGAAGCAACGGCGAAAGCAGTTCACTCGTCTACTTCAATCTGATCAATTCCGGTAAACTAATTGCGAGCGAATTTTAACAGATTCATTCAGCAATTTCGACATGGCCACTTTGTTGCGAAGTCCGTTTATCGTTTCGTAAATTTGAGCCATCCAATGTTGAGCCATTCTAGCCCAGGGAGCAATTGTGAAAACCTTCTTTCGTAACCGCCTTTCAAGCATCATCATCTTTGTCGTGCTTGGTTTCGCGTCCCTGCTCGCAAACCCATTCAGTTCTTCGCAAACCATCGCACAAGCGCTACCGAATTTGGCGTCACAAGTCGTCGCGGCCGAACTGCCTGTAGAAACTCATGTTAGAAAGATCGCCAATCCATCGAATGACTCGATAGCGAATGAAGCAGAACGGGCCTGGAAAAAAGCTCTTGAACGAGTGACGTACGACATCGAGTTTTTGTCTTCCGACGAGATGGCTGGTCGTCAACCTGGAACTCCTGGCATCAAGTTGGCGGAAAGCTTCATCGTCGACGAGTACAAAAAGATCGGCTTGAAGACACTTGAAGACGGCAGCTATTTTCAAGAGATGGAAGTCGGTCGCCTCAAGTCGATCGAAAAAGGTTCGGCGTCGCTGATCATCGCCGGCCCCAAGAATCAGAAAATTGAATTGAAACTTGGTGACAGCTACCAACAACTCATCTCGCGGGATAGTTTCGATTTGGATGCAGAACTGGTCTTTGTCGGCTATGGAATTTCCGCTGACGAACACAACTACGACGATTTTCTTGGCGTTGATGTGAAAGACAAAATTGTGGTGCTTTTGCGAAATGAACCACAAACGGACGATCCCGATTCGGTCTTCGATGGAGTTGAAAATTCACGTCATGCGTCGGGGCAAGCCAAAGTCATGGCGGCGCGACGTGCTGGAGCAGCCGGAATCTTGTTGGTCAATGACGACAGCACTGCGTCCGATGCCGAGCGCGACACGCTAATTCAAGCCGATCGATTTGGGACGATGAGTCTACCGATTGCACAAATCAAACGAAGCACGCTGAATGAGATCTTGAAAGTCACGCCGCTACGTCATCCGCTCGGAAAAAAATTATCCACGATTGACGAAGTGGAACTCATGATTGACGAGAAACTGGAACCACTTTCTCAAAGTATGATTGGCTGGTCGGCGAAGTTTAAATCTTCCTTCGAAACCCAAGGCGTGAAAACGAACAACATCATCGGCATCATCGAAGGCGAAGGGCCTCACGCGGATGAAACGATCATCATCGGTGCTCACTACGACCACCTCGGCGACGGAGCTTATGGTTCCCGCGCTGGCGGCCGCCGCGAGATTCACAATGGCGCTGACGACAATGCGACCGGCGTGGCGGCGGTGTTGGAGATCGCTCGACGATTCGCCGAACGCGAGAAACCACCAGCGCGACGTTTGGTTTTCATTTGTTTTACTGCTGAAGAAATGGGTTTACTCGGAGCGCTATACTACGTAGACAACCCGATCGTTCCTCTCGACAAAACCACCGCGATGGTCAACTTTGACATGATCGGTTGGCTGCGGAACAACGAACTGATTGTCTATAACTGGAATTCAGCGGTCGAGTTAAACGGTGTGCTTCAAGAAGCGAACACAGCCAGTAAGTTTGAACTGAATTTACCGCAGAATCCGTTCGCTGGTAGTGATCACTTGCCGTTTCATCAGAACCAAGTCCCCAACATTTTTCTGCACACTGGTTTGACCGAGACTTATCACACGCCCGAGGACGACTTTGAAACAATCGATTGCGAGGGAGCGTTGCGAGTGATCGACTATTCAGAAAAAGTTGTCGAAGGATTGTGCGAATTGACCGCTCGTCCCACGTTTGGGTCTCCTAA
>JBGSKR010000640.1:0-4550 GCA_041741135.1 Mariniblastus sp. | reverse complement strand
AACAGTTCGAGGGTCGGCGTGTAAAGATCGACAAACGTCACACCGGCTTTTTCGGCGGCCTGTTTCGTGGCCGCAGTGTAAGCCGCAAGATTTTTGTTTTGCTCCACGCCATCGGGCAAGTTTGGATCGCCGGTGTTTTCAAACGCGATCGGGCTGAACAACACAAATCGAGCGTCGGTTCCAGCCTCTTTTCGCCACACGCGGTATTGCTCGACCAATTTACCCAGCCGCTCTGAAAACGCAGACGCGCCGTTCGGGCCATCGAACGATTCGTTGTAACCGAAGAACGTGAAAATCACGGTCGGGTTCACATGATTCAAATACGCTTTGTCATCCATGAATCCTTGGTTGCGAGGCCGTTTGTTATCGACATCCCCAGAGAAACTCATATTGCGAAAGCTGACGTTGAGGTCGGCGAGCTGGATTTGCAAAACCGCTTCATCCCAAGGGCTATGCTGCATCCGATCAGCCAATCCGTTTCCGTAAATCGCGACAATGTCGTCTTGTTTGAAAGCAAACGGTGCGGGCGGCGTGGGGGACTGAGCGAAGCCCCAACACGACAAAGAAACGACAGAGAACAGCAAGATTAGTGAGAAAAACTTGAAACGCATCGTGAACTTTCTTGGGTCAAGAAAAAAATGGTTTGCAATGGTGTTACTACTTCAACGTTGATCAATGTAACACATTTTAGAGTACCGCATTTTAGGGTAATCACAGCGGTCAGCAAACAAGCGAACCTCAGCAACTGAATAGGATTGAGAGATTCAAGCTTGAATGAATGCTAGATTATAATCACAGCAAAAGAGCAAAATAATGATAGCCAAGATGTTTTTTAGAAAAAATTATTGTTATCGCTCCCGCAAATTTTAGTTTTTATTCGGTAATGGTGGAAGAAATTCAAATCATGAAGCCGTTCCATTCAATCCCGTCGCGTTAGATTTGAAGCCCGCACACATTCAGTAGCCCCACGCGCAAGCGAGTTGCGATTTAGAAAGCGGCGATAGCTGCGGCCGCATTTAAACTGTGGGTGGAAGCCCACAGTTGAATGCCCCTACTATAAATTCCAGGTAACCGTTCACGGTGATCTCGAAAAAGGTCGCGGATCGACGAGGTTCGTAGCCGAAGTCGTGAGACTTCGGTTTTATCTGTTTGGTAAATTTCCGAACTCTCACGAGTCCGGCTACAATCCGTGAACGGTTACAATTCCAGAGCCACCACAGTGGCGGTCGCAACTCACAGCATTAGCAAGATTGAGCAGGCTGGTTCAATTTAATGCACGGCACAAATAGGTTGTTAACTCTTGGTCCACAGGTATAGCGTGTCTTGAATACCGATTGCGGTCGCCACGATCGTGGCTTTTTGTGATGACTTTGCTCAGGTCTGCGGGCTTCCACCCGCAGTTAGGTGCGGTCGCCACTGTCGTGGCTGGGAGGCGAAACTTCGTCAAATCTTTCTGTCAACTGATTGATTGGTGATGCATCGTTATTGAGGTCGTTGCCAAGGCGTCTGGCCAGCTTGTTGAATTTGTCGCTGCAGTTTGCGAAAGAGTTCCGCGCGTCTCTGAGGGGCTTTGTCGATGAGATTATTGGACTCATGCGGATCGCTGTTCAAGTCATAAAGTTCAAGGCCGCTGAACGGATCATTTTGCATCAACTTCCAATTGTCGTGAATCAAGGCTTGATAACTCTTGCCCGCATAAGCCGGACCACCCTCGCGTCGCACGAAATATAAATCGCGAGCTGGCATTTGCCCCGAACCTTTGAGGATCGGCGTCAAACTAACGGCGTCGAGTTTGGGCGAAGCCTTCGATCCGGCCAGCTCCACAAACGTCGGAAACAAATCGAAATTTAATCCAGCATAATCGGATCGCGAGCCGGGTTTGACTTCATTTGGCCAGCGGAGCACAAACGGCACTTTCAAACCGCCGTCGTAATGGTCTTGCTTGCCCCCGCGCCATGGATCATTGTTTTGAGCGTGAGGCAGCGAACCGCCATTGTCCGATGTAAACACGATGATCGTGTTTTCGGCGAGTCCGGTTTCATCGAGGACTTGCAGGACGCGTCCGACGGCATCGTCCAAATGTTCGACAAACGCCACGTTCAGCGCCCGCTTATGATCGAGCTCAGGCGCACGCTGTTTGACCTTCTCCAGCCACTCCGCCGGTGGCTCGATCGGAAAGTGCGGCGCATTATAAGCCAACAACAAAAAGAACGGCTGAGTTTTCTCTTCCGCCCGCTCGCGCAAATAGTCAGCCGCCCAATCGGTAAACACATCCGTCGCATGTCCCTGCGGATGGGCCATGGTCGAATTCAACCGCATATAGTTTTTTCCGTGTCGTTTTTGCGTTGTATAGCTGTCCATCATGTCACCCAGAAAACCATGAAAGTGATCAAAGCCACGTTCGTTGGGCGTGTTTGGTGATTCCAAGCCAAGATGCCATTTACCGACGAGCGCTGTGTGATAGCCCGCAGTTTTTAATTCGTCGGCCAGCGTCGGAGTTTTCGGATCGAAGTATCCCCACGAGTCTTCGGGTTGAGTGCGAATGACGCCCGGCACTCCCACGCGATCTGGATAGCAACCGGTCAGCAGGGCAGCTCGCGATGGAGAACACACCGTGCAATTCGCCCTCATCGAGGTGAACAACATTCCTTCCGCCGCCAATCGGTCAATGTGCGGTGTTCGCACGTCAGATCGATGATAAGTCGAGACGTCGCCATAGCCCAAATCATCCACCAAAATGATCAGAAAATTCGGCGGCGATTCCGCACGGGCTGCGGAAGACAAATGCGAAAGAATGAAAACGAGTACGATCGCTATTTTGAATCGAGAATGCATTGGAGATTTGTCAATGGTTAGAAAGGAATCAATTTAAGAGTTGGTTCTGGGGTCGGGCAATCTAGTCCGCCTTAATGTCGCTGCGGCCTCCGGCAGCAAAGCGAGCATACCGAAAAACTTCCTATCCAAGAAAGCAATCGCAAACCGAAAAAGCCAAAACGCTATGCTCTCGGAGAGAGCAGTGACGCCCTTGCCCATTCCAGAACGCAGGTCGGACAAGAATGCCCAACTTACGGAAACATTCTAACCCAGCAAGCTTGCCAAGGTACGAGCTAAATTTTTCAGGGCATCATCATCCGCCAGCGTCAGCTTGAGTTGCGGTCGGCCTTCTGCATCACGTTCGAGATTCTGCGACAACTTCTCGGCGAGTCGATCTACGGTTTCTGCCGCAGGCGATTTTCCAGAACTATTGCCCAACAACTCGCCAGCCAACGTCAAAGCCGCCGTTACCAACTGACCGCTGGCAGCAGAAACTTTTTCTCGTTGAGCCTGAATCGAAGTAGCTTCGTCGATCAATTTGCGTTGCTGGCTTTCGTCCACGGGTGCTGGCGGCGGTGGAGTCATGATGATCTCCAAACGCTTCTTCATGTCTTCCATCCCGCTGCTCATCGCGACTTCGCACACGTCGGAAGACATATCAATCGAAGCGTTCGCCAAATCCTGTTTCGAAGCGAGTGTCGTTAACAGACCTTCCTCGATCGAACCGCCAGTGGTAACGAGTTTGTAGATGTGAACAGGATTCTTCTGACCCATTCGATAAGCGCGTGCAATTCGCTGTTCCAAAACTGCCGGGTTCCACGGCAGATCGACATTGATCACTGTGTTCGCCGCTTGCAAATTAAGTCCCGTCGATCCTGCGTTGGTCATCAGAATCACGCGACAAGCCGGATTGGTCTGGAACTGGTTGACGATCTCCGCTCGCTTCTTTTGCGGGACTTGTCCGTCCAGCCGAACATACTCCGCGCCGAGATCATCGAGTCGCAATTCAATCCGATCAAGCATTCGTCGCCACTCGCTGAACAGCACGATCTTGCGAGTCGGGTCGTCGATCAAGCCGGTTAAGATTTCGCCGAGCCGTTCAAGTTTCGAACTGTATTCCGGTACTTCCTGATCGATCAGGAACGTGCTGTCACACGCCATCCGCGCCATCAGCAAACATTTTTGCAGACGCAGCAAATCCATTTGCGTCATAAATTTTTTTCGAAGGATTGTCGCCACGGTGCTCATGTTGGAATTGTGAATTTCCATTTGCTCGGCGGTCGGTTCGATGCGAACAATCTCGTCGATGCGCTCGGGCAATTGTTTGGCAACTTCGCTGCGAGTCCGCCGCAGTAAAATAGGACTGAGTTTCTCGCGAAGCACATCAAGTTGCCGATAGCCCAGTGTTTTGCCGCGTTCATCCACGACGTGATGCTGATGAAAAAACTGGTGGGCGGGGCCAAGTAATTCGTCATCGACAAATCGCGAGACGGTGAACAATTCGCCCAATCGATTTTCCAGCGGCGTACCGGACAGCACCAGCCGAAACGGGCTTTCTAGTTGTCGGATGAGATTGCTGGTTTTGGATTCCCAGTTTTTGATTCGCTGGCCTTCATCGAGAATGATCAAATCCCATTTCACATTTTCAATCGCCGTCAAATCGCGCAAGACTTGTTCGTAATTGCAGATCGTGAAAAAAGTATCGCTTTGATATTGCTCGATTCGTTCGGCACTAT
>JBGSKR010000639.1:0-2285 GCA_041741135.1 Mariniblastus sp. | reverse complement strand
GGAGCGAGAGCGGCGCCAACAGTCGGTGCGCCGACTCGAAGATTTCAAAGCACAGAACATCGAGCAGCTTAAGAGCAAAGGTGTTTCGTCTGGCGATGATTATTTGAAATCCGATGACAAAGAAATCAAATTGGCGGTGGTCAATTTGAAAGGCTGGGTGACGGAAATCAATGAGATCAACAAACAAATCGTTTATTACGATGAAGCGATCAGCAGCGTCGAAACGATGTTGGATAAACTGGAACGTCAACGAGTTAGCGATTCGGTGGCGATGAGTGAAGAAGAATCCATCGAACTGCAAAAAGTGATCGTCGATTTGCGGGAACGTCTGTCCGTTGAAACCAATGTGCTCGAAGATGAAGAACTTGGGCGCCTGCTCGATTTGGAAATGAGCGGAGATAAAAATTAGGTAATCGTTCACGGATTGTAGCCGGACTCGTGAGAGTTCGGGAATTCTACAAACAGATAAAACCGAAGTCTCACGACTTCGACTACAAACAGATAAAACCGAAGTCTCACGACTTCGGCTACGAACCATGTCGACAAGCGACATTTTTCAAAATCACTGTGAACGGTTACGGATATTCTTATCCGACATTCTCACTCCACCAAGATCAATTCGATTTCAAAAACGCTCGGACATTCTTTGCCCGTGACCAACAATCGTTTGCTCTTCGGATTGAGCGCAATTCCGTTCAGCACTCCAGCGACCGGTCGCTGAGAATGCGGCCAAAGTCCTGACAAATCGATCACGGCGGTGACATCGCCAAATTCCGGATCGATCTCAAAGATAAAATCGGTTTGATAGGAGTTTGCATAAATCTTTCCGAAAGCGAATTCCAGTTCGTTCAACTGACCGACTCGCAGTCCGCCCCGCCGCACGCGAATTGAACGCCGAACTTTAAACGTCTCTGGATCGAGGAAGCGAATTTCCGAACTTCCGTCGCTGAGTATGAGATCGGTTCCGTTGGAAGTAAGTCCCCAGCCATCGCCGTCGTATTTGATTTCTTTGGTGGGTTCCAGATTTTTGTTGTAAACAAACGCTGTCTCGTCTTTCCAAGTCAGTTGGTAAAACTGGTCATCGTGAAAGGCCAATCCTTCGCCGAAATATTTTTTGTCCAGGTCATGTCGTAAAAGAACTTCGCCGGTTTCAAGCTTCGTTTTTCGAATTGACGACGCGCCCTCGAGTCCAGTGCTTTCCCACAGAAAGCCATCCTGCATGACCAACCCTTGAGTGAACGCCGTTTTATCGTGCGGGTACGTTTTAATTAGTTTATAGGTGTACCGAGGCGCGTCGTTTTTCGGGCGCAGCCAAATTGCCAAATAAGTTCCACCGATCGAGACTAATAAAAATAGAGCAATCAACCCCCAGCGTATCGGCCGTTTGTCGGTATTGCTAATGTGAAGCGATTTGGGAGGGGCGGTTGGCTTTATATCCGCGTTTGGGAATCCAGTACGTTTTTTCTTCGCGGGCACGGTTGGTGATGGGGTTAAAGTTGAATGATTGGGAAAGTCGAATCCTGTTTTCTTCCAACAACTTATCCGAACAGACCGTTGCTCGCAAACGTGCGTTGTGGCGGAATGGGCAGTAGCATCGGCACAAAGATACATTTTGGATTATCCTTGTCTTATGAGTGATTGGCTAAGGCCGTAGCGACTACTTAAATCGAATTTTTCTGAAACCTGGATATGTCCTCCTTCAAACCAAAATTGCTTTTTCTGGGCATTGATAATAGTCCAATTAGCTTGGCTTGCTTGAAAGCGATTCTCGCGGAAGATCGATATCATGTCCTCATCGGAGTCGATGGTCCTGACAAGAGTTTCACTCAACGTCTGGGCCAAGCCGCGATACGTTATGGGTGGCTGAGATTAGGCATACGTCTGTCCGGTATGCTTTACCAGAAGATAAAAATCAAGCTTCGCCGCAAGGCAACAAACTGGCACGACGCATCAACCTTGATTGAAGTGGCTCAATTGACGCAAACTGAATTTTTCGGTTGCGTACGAGTCAACGGAGGTGGCGTGCGCAAACGGGTGCAAAGTTTTGAACCGGATTTGATCGTGATGGCAAGTTTTCCGCAGATCGTTCGGTCTCGATTTCGCGAGTTGGCGAAACGGGGTGTGCTGAACTTTCATCCGTCTTTGTTGCCGGAGTATCGAGGGCCGACTCCGACTTATTGGGTTTTGAAGAACGGCGAAACGGTCAGTGGAGTGACCGTCCACTTTGTCGATGACGGAATCGACACGGGCGATATCGTTGCTCAGGCTGAAATACCGATCCTTCC
>JBGSKR010000638.1:0-2869 GCA_041741135.1 Mariniblastus sp. | reverse complement strand
TTTGCCAGTCGAATACAAAGACGGGCATCCGCTGGTTGATGATCAATACAACGTCGCAACCACATACAACATTCGCGTGGCGATGCCAGACGATGTTGAAATGATCATCACCAGCGAAGGCGATAATGGTATTTTGTTTGAAGGAACCGAAGGCCGCTTTTTCGTCAATCGTGGAAAGGTGACCGGCAAGCCTGTCGAGCAACTTTCAGAGAATCCGCTGCCGGAGAACGCGATCGAAGAGGTTTACGGCGGTCCCGTCAGCCGAAACCATACCGCGAATTTTATTGAAAGCATGGAGTCGCGTAAGCAACCGATTTCCGACGTCTGGTCGCATAATCGCATGCTCGAAATTTGCCATCTGTCAAATATCGCCATGCGACTCGGACGCGAGCTCAATTGGGATCCAGATAAACGCGAGATCATCGGTGACGAACTTGCCAACACTTTCATGACTCGCGAAAGCCGCAAAGAATTTGCCATCGACATGTAAAGTGGCATAAGCTTCCAGCCTGTAATGTGGCATAAGCTTCCAGCTTGTGGCTTAACTTCGAATAGCTGGATCGCTTGACCTGACAGACTTAACCGGCTCAACGTCACTGGCAATACTATCGAGCAGAAGATTCCCTGCTTCAGTCAAATGAGGAATCATGTGATACAGAAGCCCAACAACTTTCTTTGCCGCGTCCTCAGCACTGATTGAATTGCTCCCCTTTTGAAGCTCAACCACGGTTTGAATATCGTCCACCCAGTCAGTCATGTGGAAGGCGAAGGATTCCCGCAGCTCTTCATACTTCTCAGGACTGGTGCTTTCGCGAACACCTTCACGGAGTTCATCAAAGACCTGACGCATCAATTCGCGGTACTGTACTTGCGTGTTCATTAATCGATTCCTGCTTGTTGACGCCATTTCCTGATCCGATCCAGCCAATCCGCTGAAGTCTTCTTCCCAGTTGCATCGGCTACATTCTCCATCTGCTCCAGCCAAGACTTGATTTCCCCTCGCCAATGAGAGGCGTCACAACTCTCTGGGGATTCAGCCAGCTTGTCGAGGTGAATTATTACCTGACTCGACAAACCACAAGTCGCTTCAGTGCATCCTTTCGACTTAAGGTCATGTAAATTACGTCTGTAAGGGGGGATTTCGCTTCCTCGTACCACCCTAACCATTATATCAGCAGATTCAGCGACAAAGGCGGTGAAACGCTATTGAATTCCAAATAAACACCTACCCCAAAAACTGCTTAATCGCTCCGCTTTGATCAAAGCCAAACTTCTGCAATCCAAGATCCATCGCACCGTAATGCTCGATCGGATTGCCGTAAGCGTTCAACAAAGTCGTGTACCAATTGCCAAGCGTTTTGTGACCAACCTGACCATACTTGGGCAAGCGAATATACTTACCGGCAATATCCAGTTTTGTGTTCCGACCTGCCAGCACAATGAATGGCCATTCGGTTCCATGACTATGGTGCGTTTCACCGTTGTCGGGAAAGTACAGCAGCACGGTGTTGTCGAACATATTTCCATCACCTTCCGGCACGCCCTTCAGTCGCGTCAC
This sequence comes from Mariniblastus sp., assembly GCA_041741135.1. Classification (GTDB taxonomy): domain Bacteria; phylum Planctomycetota; class Planctomycetia; order Pirellulales; family Pirellulaceae; genus Mariniblastus. The sequence continues at coordinate 1,311 of JBGSKR010000638.1, read as the reverse complement.
GATGGTATCGACCAACAGCATGTGTTGCTTGCGAACTTTGGCGCGAACATCGTCGGCCAGCACACTGCCGACCGGCTTTCCATGTCCGACGTCATGCAAATTCACAGAATCTTTCTCGATTCCTTCGAGGCCCGTGTAGATCGTACCTAGTTCATCGACCGTAAAGGTCACCACGTTAGTCAATCCCGAGATGAGCGCCGAAAGTAAGATCTCAGTGTGTCCCCATTGGCGATCCGTTGTGCTGATATCGTCAGCGAAATATTTTGCGTCCAATTTTGGCACGTGCTGTCGAATCACATCGACCATCGCGTCAAGTTTTTTGTTGCGCAAACGGATGGCTTCGATCGAATCAGCGTAATTCGTGACTTTAGATTTTTCCATGCCGCTTAGTTGCTGAGCAATTCCACTTTCGTTACTGGCGGCGAACTCCAACACGCGGCGTTCAAGTTCGTATTTCGTCTGGGCCGTCTTGTCACTGGAAACCGATTTGAAGAGTTCTTGCAAGGCGATTTTTGGCGAGCCAAAAGCGTAGTTCGGTTGTTCTGGCCCACGAGCCGAGAAACCGGTTTCGATTCCGTTAATATTGCCACGAGCGTTGCCGCCACCACTGGGGAAACAGGCCAGTTCGATATGCTCCATCGGCGAGGGGAAAAGCCGTGCCAGTTCGAAATCGACGGTCGCCCACTTAATCGACGACAATCGTTCTGTCGCTTTATAAACGCCCAGAGACGATTGCCACGTATGGTGTCCGGTGGTACACATTTTTCCGGACAAGCCTTGCAGGATCGTCAAATTGGACTTGTGCGAGTTAAGCGGTTGCATCCAATCGGGCAGGGTATGGTCTGCGAGGTTCACTTCGTAGGCGTCGAGACTTTTTTCCTTCGCTTTCAGTTCGTCGCTAATCGATGGCAACACCATCGAACTGGGAAGCAATCCGTTTCCTTTATGGACGAAAATAAAACGTGTAGAGCGAGACTCCGAAACCGGCGCTCCGAGCAAATTCCGCATGGCTGGATTCAGTACCAAACCCCCAGCGGTAAGTGCGGTAGCCGAAGTGCGTAAAAAACTTCGTCGAGTCGTGATCATTAGAAAATCTTTCTGTGGTTCGGAGGGAAAGTGAATTGTTTGGGTTTGTTTTATGGTAACCGTTCACGGAGATCTCGAAAAAGGTCGTGGATCGATGAGGTTCGTAGCCGAAGTCGTGAGACTTCGGTTTTATCTGCTTGGTAAATTTCCGAACTCTCACGAGTCCGGCTACAATCCGTGAACGGCTACGTTTTATGTAACTTCAAGTGGTGTCGGCCACTTACT
>JBGSKR010000637.1:0-2368 GCA_041741135.1 Mariniblastus sp. | reverse complement strand
TTTGCCAGTTGAGTGCAAGCCACCAGCAATCCATTTCTTCTTCGCATTGTGTTTCGTCTCGTTCGAGTGAAACCACGTACTCGGCCCACCATCATTGAGTCGCTGAAGTGGATGCAAATGACGTCCTGAAGCGATCACCATCTCGACGCCAGACTCGGTGGCGATTCTGGCGGCTTCGATTTTCGTCTTCATTCCGCCGCGCGAATGAACGGAGGCAGCATCACCGGCCATCGCCAAAATTTCTGGAGTCAGGTGTGGCACGTTTGAAATCAATTTTGCATTCGGATCGATCGCCGGTGGAGACGTGTACAATCCGTCGACATCGGAAAGTAAAATGAGCAAATCAGCATCCATCATTGACGCCACGCGAGCCGCCAATCGGTCATTGTCTCCGTAGCGGATTTCGCTGGTTGCGACGGTATCATTTTCGTTGATGATCGGAATGACTTGCCATTGAAGCAAAGTCTCAATCGTCGCTTTTGCATTCAAATATCGCCGACGCGTTTCCGTGTCGCCGACGGTAAGCAGAACCTGTGCGGTCTTCAAATCGTGAAAATTCAGTTCGCGTTCATACTCACCACTCAGGTAAATCTGTCCAATCGCCGCCGCGGCTTGGCTTTCGTTTAGTGTCAGCGCCGCTCTTGAAATTTCCGGATTACTCGCACGCATGCGACTGCGTCCAAGTGCAATTGCACCCGAGCTAACAACCAGCAACTGCGCACCATTTTTTGAGAGCGACGCGATATCGGCAACGAGTGCCTTGAACCATTCGCGGTTCAAATCGGATCGGGTGTCGGTCAACAAAGAGGAACCGATTTTCACCACGATTCGGTGATAATTGTGTAGTTTGCTGTTCATTTCAGACGCTGGGCATTCCCTGAATTCGACGCCACGCGCTGATCTGCCCCAAATGGCCGTTCTCGTGATTTAACATTAAATAGGGCAACGCGATACCTGCAAACGGCATAATCGGTTGCCAACGTGCGAGCGAGACCGGTTTTCCCAACACGGAATCGTCGGATTTCTCCAGCAGTTCCAGCACCCGTTCGTGACCGTCAACGAACGCATCGAGCAACTCCTGCTTGGTGGCATAAATTCCGGCATCCTGTTCGGGATGAGACAACATTCCAAAACGATGTTCTTTCGGATCATCAAAAGTCTTACCCTTGATGATTGCTTCGATAATCGGCAAGTACACATTTAGATGACTGAATACCCAAGCCGGATGATTGGCGGGCCGTTCCAAATTCGCAGCGGGTTGCCCGATCATTTGTTCTTCGGACAAATCGGCGATCAATTTTGGAGCGTAATCCAGGTTTTTTTTCCAGGCATACAACAGGCCTTGAATCGCGTGGGACATAAATTTTTCTCAAAGAACGATGGTTGACAAACTCGTGCGGATATCCAAACAAGGGGTTCGACTATATCATACTTTGCGCTGCAATTGCAGTGCAGGAATTTGCACACCAGATTTTGCATTCGAGAAAAAGCAATGCGTTTGTTTGCCGGAACTCCATTCGATCAACCACCTGTTTGCGACCGCTGCAATCAATTGGAAACCGTCTGCGATTGTCCGGCGCCACCTGCACCTCCCGCGATTGCTTTGCCACCGGAAAAACAGCTTGCTCGATTGCGGATCGAAAAACGCAAAAAGGGCAAACGCGTCACGTCCATCTCGGGGCTTGATCCTGCCGGCAACCATCTGACCGAACTGCTATCAAAGCTGAAAAATGCGTGCGGAGCGGGTGGCACCGTTCAAGACGACGTGATCGAAATTCAGGGCGAGCACGAAGATCGAATCCGACTTCTGTTGAAAGAGTTTGGTTATCGTGTGAAATGACAATCTGACAACATCAAACGATCAATACTTCATCAATTCCTGAAAGGCTTGAGCAACAGCGGGCTTATCTGCCAGCATCCATTGGGCGGCTCCAATGGCAAGTGCCAATGAAGTTACCAACATGGGTATTCCAATCATGTTCGGCTGCACGGGAATCTTTTTTAAGGCCGCGTTCAATTCCTTTTCCAGCAACAACCAGCCTTCAAAGCTTTGCTGATTTCCACCTGCCGTCAACTGGATGTTTTTCATCCACGGCGATGGCTCAAGATGCAAATGAACTTTCAATTCCGGCAGCCAAAGACTATCCCCCGTCCAGCGACTGCGTTTGTCCAATCGCATGGCGACACCCGTAAGAATCGGCCTCAAATGCTCGGCGGAAATGTTGTAGATCACAATTCGCGACCGCATCAGTAGCACTGATAACGAAACACACAGCCCGTAAAAGACCACTAACATCAACCACACAAAAATCCCAAACCGGCTGGCTGCCCCTTCAGGAAAGAACAACTTCATGGGCCCGATCAACAT
>JBGSKR010000636.1:0-2210 GCA_041741135.1 Mariniblastus sp. | reverse complement strand
CTATCGGGATTTATCGCGTTTCTAAGTAGTGGATGTCGCCAGATTTGCCTACTACCAAGGCGTTATCAAAGGAATTCTGGCGAATCCCACTACCAAAGTCCTTCACGGCGTTGCCCTATCCCGCGAAAACGTGAGTGCCGTACCAGCGACCGTTGCCGTACGCAATTCCTACTCCCACGAACTTGTACTGAGCGTTGAGCATGTTTGTCTTGTGCGACGGGCTGTTAACCCAAAGTTTATGAAGCTCGTTCATCGCTTGGTCTCGCGAATACGTTCCCGAAACCCAAGCCACATTTTCTGCAATCAATTTAAAACCATTCGAAGTGGCAAGCTTAATTCGATCGGCTTCTGGAGAATGCTTAAGTCCGACATTGATCATCTGCCGAGACCAATTTTCGGCAAATGTATTGAGCGCGGCTTGATTGGCAAGATTAGCTCTGCCTTGCGATCGGCGATAGTTATTGAGCAAGTCTCTCGATTTGGTCTCCGCATTGGTAAAGAAACCATTCTCCACAGCCCCAGTCGAATTGTTACTACCACTGGGCGGCGCCGTTGGGAACAAGGCTGCAGCAGTCTTGGTAATATCAGCAAACCGATAGCTTTCGATGCCATTGTTGGTTTCGGACCCGCCTCCCGAAACAAGCGAAACGGCGATGCCGCTACCTTTTTTCTTGAACTGGTGGCTGCGGAAAGAACCAGAATAAACGGAGACGTCGGTTCCTACCCCACCATCGATTTTATCAAGTCCAGTTCCGCCAAACAAAAGATCGTTTCCGGCACCTCCCGATAGCCCATCATTCCCGCCATCTCCATACAGTTTGTCATTGCCGTTGCCTCCGAAAAGTTGGTCGTTGCCATTACCTCCGTAGAGCTCGTCATTTCCCCATCCGCCGTACAATTTGTCGTTGCCATCGCCGCCATAAGCCACGGAAGCCAACCCCGTGTTGTTACGAAATTCATCGTTTCCGGCTCCCCCGTGAAACACAATCTTTTTAACCTGACTTGCATTGAACAATTGAGGAGTCAGTTTGTTGAGTTTCACCTGAACTCTCGTGGCGTCCACCTGATCGACCTTGGCGATGTCTCTACCGGAAGAACCGTTAATCGTCAGAATTCCAGCTTGGAACGTGATACCTGCCAACAGTTGTTTGGGTTCCAATCGATCATAAGACAAACTGTCTTTTCGCCGACCCGTTCTCGATTTTCGGTGTCGTTTCCACGGATTCAGCTTCGAGAGTTTGTTAAAAAAAGCCATTTTTTATCCTAAGCTATTTTTTGAAAAGATCGTTTGTATAGGAATCGTTCGGTAGTAAATTCCGCATTCGGGTCAGGTAAAGATCACAACCTGAATGTGTTAGAAGAGATTCTCGCGGGTGAATCGCTGTCCCTCGCCAAAGGTACGGGGATAAGAATTCAAAGCGCAATTTCAACGCTATTTTTTAGTAGACGCAGGATTATATGAAATTACCGAAGCAAGTGTCAATTTATTCCGTGACAAGTCCATTTTGTTTTGCAGATTTAGCTAGCTTAAAAACTTTGATCAACAAAATTCGCTGATTTTGGCTGGTCCGTTATACAAGCGAACGCTGGCCGAGGTCGATTTACGAATGAAAGCCCTCTGTCCAGTCTTGGATTGGTCCACGAAAGTTTCACTTAAACTAGCGGCATAAGAAAAATGACTACCCGACTCGCACTGAACTTTAATTCCTTGCTTGGGTTGCGGGCTACTGAGGGATGTTTCAATCTGTCGCTGGCTGAATACCGCGACTCTGTCAGCCCATTTTCAAAAACGCCTTTTCGGCTTCGAGCATGTGCTGTGGAACTTTGATGGGCGTTCCGTCCTGATTGACTCCCACCTCGAAAGTTCTCATCAACCGAATCAGCCGGCAAAATTCTGAAGCCTCGAACAACTCGACGTTTTCAAATCGCTCGTCGTCGAGAGTGGCAAACATCAAGCTTATTTCAGCGTGTAGTTTTCCATTCACGTGGGACGTGCCGTCCACCATCGTGCCAATCCCGTCTTGATTCTTGATCTCGACGTGATAGGTCAATGTGTCGCCAGGATAGGCTTCAAAATAAAATTTGCATGACGAAATTTTGGCGAGGACAATTCGGGCGGTGAAATCCGTCAACTGTCCGACCAGCAATCCACCGGCTTGAGCCAGTCCCTCGATGATTACCGACGTCGGTAAAAAAGTTCGGCCTGGCGC
>JBGSKR010000635.1:0-4751 GCA_041741135.1 Mariniblastus sp. | reverse complement strand
TGGGCCAAGAAACGGCGCGATTGTCTTTTGGAAATCCTCAGGCAGTTTCGAAGCATCGATTTTCTGCTTGCGGACCGCCCCCTCGGCGGGAGGATTCTCGGAATCAATCAGTTTGTTCATGATTCGTGCAAATGCGGTTTGAGATTTAGCCATATTACCTCGTCGCATCATTTCGTAGTTTGTCTCCAGTGCCAAATCGGTGCGAGCAAACTGTCGAAAACAGACTTTTTTCGAATCAGTCATTTTGCCCAACGCCTCAAAAATCTGTTGATAGTCTTCGGCATCGGACAAATTTGATTTTTGCGCGGTGGTCAACAATCGCTTCAGATATTCCTTATTATTGGCGACCAACAGGTAATTTTTTTGGATCACGAAATAGCGTGTCTGAAACAAAGAGAACTTTAACTTCGGATCTTCCTCTTCTACTTCGTCAAGGGAGGGATCATCGATTCCGGGAATTAGTTGGAAATCGTCATCAAGTTCGGGGTCTGCCATTTCTTTAGAGGTATCGACCTCGAGAACGTCAATGCCGGCTAACTTGATCAACTCGCCATTGTTCTGTCCAACCGCCCGCTTCAGACTATTGAAGACATAATCCGGATCAGCACCGGGCTTGAGTCGAAAACCGACCACCATTCGCTCGCTGGTCTCGGAAATCGGGCGTTCCGTAGAAGAGATGATGGTTGCATTATTGTCCAGCATGCCGACCAATCGTGGAATGTCCAACTGCATTTCGAGGTCAGTTTTGAAATCAATCAGCATCAGTTTGAAAGCATCTTCATTGCCCATAAAAGCGTCATAGACATGGCCCACATTGTTTAGCAGTTTGGTGAAATTCCAGTTGGCAGAAAAATAGCCCGATGAATCTAACGGCACCCAAGCAGCGGGTGTCGGAGCATCAAGCCCCTCGACTTGAAAATCGAACAGATCAAAAACTCGTTGATGTTTCTCCAAGACGAGTGTTCGCGGTGCATAAATAAACGCGCGATTCAAAATTTCATGTTCTTCGGTCGCCAAAGAAATGTTTCCTCCCATACCACGGATGGCATCGAAGCCTTGCTCTTGCAAAATTCGAATCCAGTCATCTCGATGGGGACGAGTGTCGCGCTCTTCGTCAGCGATGGCCTGAGCAAGTTGCAGGTAACCGAAGGGATCGACATACCAACTGAAATGGGCTTCGTTACCAAACAGTTTCGCGTTTTCCATGATCGTCATGAACCGATCTTGCGCGGCCAACATCGTTTCCTCACGGATCACCTCAGGATTGGAAATGCGCCCCAGCACATCGCGAAAAATCTGTTCGTTGTCGGCAACCAGCATCCAGCCTTTTGCAATCGTTTGAAAACTGTGTTGGTTGTGTCGTAGGCGTTTTGGATTGGGGACAACAATTTTCTTCACCTTGACTCCATTGATCTCCAATTCTTCCACCACTGCTTGCCGTTTCTCGATAAGCTGTGTGTTAATGCGATCAAAAAGTTTGGCGACTTGGTCTTCATTGCCGGTGCAGTCAACCAGCAATACGATTCCATGCGAACCTCTTGCGGGTTGGTCACCGCCAAGCTCTTGAAGCACTCCCGCCAAACAAATCTCACCCGTGTGGATTTGTTCGATATCGTCGACCTTGATACCTAGTCGTACATTCTTCTCGTCCAACCAGGTGCGGGCTTGTTCTTTCATGCTCTCGACAAATGGTTTGATCGATTCATCCTCGGCCAGTTTTCCATATTGCGTTTTGTCGAACTGCTCTTCCAGCAACGACAGATTGGGAACAGAGAACCAAGCTTTGGTCGAGGACGGCAAGAACTGGTTACTCGGTAGGCGGTTGGCTACTTGCTCGACCGCCTCACCAGCATTGGGAGCCGTTGGATCGGCTTCGACCTTTTTGGGGGGCAACACTGATTTGGCTCCGCCAAGTTGATCGAGCGGTGCTTGGGGCTTAGGCGGCTGGTCCGATTTTGGTTCGTCGTTTTTTGAATCGCCGGTTTTGGGTTCGTCGGTTTTGGGTTCGTCGGTCTTAGGTTCGTCGGTTTTAGGTTGATCAGTCTGCAGTTCGACAGATTTTGGCGCTTCGGCATTCGCGTCCTTGGCGGGAGGATCAGACTTCGGACCATCCGTCGAGTTCTTTTGTTTGGAAGTCGAGCTGGTTGCCGGGACTGCAGCCGGTCCGCGTAATGGAGATAGTTCGCCGCCAAGCTTTGCTTCGATTTTTGGCTGGTCAGGCGTTTCGACGACCTGCCCACAGACGTTGCTCGCGCAAAAAGCAAACGTCAATAAAACGCATAGGAAGCGGTGACTCACAAGAAACTCCTTGTCGCGGTGGTCGAAGCCCGTGGCATCGCGAGGATAAGGTCGATCCTGCGCGGCGGGACGTATGAATTTTTTTATCGGTCAGTTCAGCAACCGTTACGATTCCCAATTGGCTGATCGGAACAATTTACCTAATCCAACCTAATGAGAAGATCTCCATCGTACCGGACTAAAGGGCGTTTCGTAAACCGCTGTCATGCCTTGTAAGAGAAGTTTCCTGTCTGATTGATCTAAGCCCCGCAGAGGCGACAAGTCCACCAAAACACGCATTTCCTGCCCCGTTAATCAAAATGGGCCGATCGGTTATAAACTGATAGCGTTCGCTTTACGGAATCAATTTCGGCCCGCCAGTTTTGGCGAAATGATCTCCAGCACCCTGTTCCTTCAATAAAAATCCCATTTCATGATCCCCAATATCCTTGCCGAACGATATGCTTCCGATTCCATGCGCCAGATTTGGTCGGCGGCAGGACGCATTTTAAGAGAACGGGAACTGTGGATCGCGGTGATGAAAGCCCAGCGGGAATTGGGGCTAGCCATTCCCGCCGAAGCGATCGCCGCTTACGAATCGGTCAAAGACCAGGTCGATCTCGACTCGATCATGGCTCGCGAAAAAATCACCCGCCATGATGTCAAAGCTCGCATTGAGGAGTTTTGTGAATTGGCGGGACACGAAGAAATCCACAAGGGAATGACCTCTCGCGATCTGACCGAGAACGTCGAACAACTCCAAATCTATCGCTCTCTCGAACTGATCCGGGATCGAACCATTGCCACACTGGCTGGATTGCGTCGTCGAGCCAATCAATGGAAAGACCTTGTGATCACTGCGAGGACTCATAATGTCGCGGCCCAGTTGACGACGTTTGGAAAACGGTTGGCAATGTTTGGTGAAGAAACGCTCATGGGTTATCGAGCGCTCGATGGTTTACTGCAAAGTTATCCTGTCCGCGGTCTCAAGGGCGCGGTGGGCACGCAGATGGATCAGCTTTCTTTATTTAATGGTCAAGCTGAGAAAACAAATCAGTTGGAGAAGCAAATCGTAAAACACCTGGGACTTCCACAGCGTTTTACAAACGTCGGTCAAGTTTACCCTCGCAGTCTCGATCTACAGACAGTCAATGTCTTGACTCAAATCGCGAGTGGCCCTTCGTCGTTGGCGAAAACATTGCGACTGATGGCTGGTCACGAAACAGCCAGCGAAGGATTCGCCAAAGGCCAAACCGGCTCCAGCGCCATGCCGCACAAAATGAACTCGCGATCTTGCGAACGGATCAACGGATTTCACACGATCCTCACCGGCTATCAAACCATGGCCGCAGGACTTGCCGGCGACCAATGGAACGAAGGCGATGTTTCTTGTTCCGTCGTGCGTCGCGTCATGTTGCCCGATGCATTTTTTGCTGCGGATGGGATGTTCGAGACGTTACTGACGGTCATCGCTCAGATGGACGCCTATCCCGCCGTGATCCAAAAAGAAAATGATCGCTATCTGCCGTTTTTGTTGACGACCACGATCATGATGGCAGCCGTAAAATCCGGCGTCGGACGAGAGACGGCTCACGAAGCCATTAAAGAACACGCCATCGCGACTGTGAATCAGTTGCGTCTCGGTGCCGCCACCGAAAACGATCTACTCATACGTCTCGCGGGCGACCATCGAATCGGTTTATCGGTTGATGAATTAAGTTTGATTGCGGAAAACGGTCGCGAACAGGTTGGTGCGGCACGTGAGCAAGTCGAACAATTTTCTGCCGAGATCGCTGAACTGGAATTGCAATTTCCCGTAGCAGCGAAATATCAACCGGGTTCGATCTTGTAGGGCTAGAGATTTTGCGGGTTGGACTGATCCTAAACCGTCAGCCACGCGCTCGCCAAACTCAACACTAAAAAGAATCCGCACATATCAGTGACCGTCGTTAAGATCGGCCCAGACGCCAGCGCAGGATCGAGATTCATTCGCCGCATCAACAGCGGCAAAGTGCCACCTAACGATACGGCGATGATGGTGTTCAACATCATGGCAATGCCGACGACCGCACCAAGCACCGGGTTGCCTTGCCAAATCCACGCGACTGCTGCGATCAAGAATCCAAGGGCAATGCCGTTGATCAAGCCCACACTTACCTCTTTTAGCCAAACCCACACAATTTCATGCGGCTTCACCAGCCCCAACGATAATTCTCGCATGCTGACTGCCACGGCTTGATTGCCACTGCATCCGCTCATGTCGGAAATGATCGGCAAGAACACGGCGAGCGCGATGACCTGCGACAAAGTCTCTTGATAAAACGCAATCACACTTGCCGCCACGATGTTTAACAAGATATTAATGCTTAACCAACTCAACCGTCGCCGTGAGCGGAGTGAGGTCGGCATCGTTCTCAACTCCTCCGAAACAATCCCTTGCGTCTTAAGATAGTCGCTAGTGTTGAGATCGCCAA
>JBGSKR010000634.1:0-4718 GCA_041741135.1 Mariniblastus sp. | reverse complement strand
CTATCCGCGATTCAATCCAGAACTGGGTATGGGCCAATTCCATCAGCGTGAATCCAGGTTTGCGAATGGCAATCTTGAACGTGGAATGGGCGGAGGAAGGGCCCCAATGGCTATGGAGGCGATGGCCTTCGGTGAAAAAATGAGTGATGCTGCTGCTCCGGCGGGGATGATGATGAAATCGCAATCATTATCCCTCGGTGAGAACGGCGAAGGGCGGTCCGATAAAAATGCCGCTGATCCTGCAACTTCTGCCGGAGCACCCAGTCCCGATCTCAAAGACGTTCCGCTCCGAAAGAATCTACAGGAAACCGCCTTCTTCTTCCCGAACCTCGTCTCTGACGACGATGGCAGTGTCCGCATCACGTTCGAGATTCCGGAAGCACTTACCAAATGGAAAGTGATGGGGTTTGCGCACGACAACGATCTTCGTGCAAGCCTGCTGACCGACGAAATGACGACTAGCAAAGACCTGATGATTCAGCCGAACCCACCACGCTTTCTCCGCGAAGGCGATTTGCTCGAGTTTTCGGTCAAAGTCATCAATCAATCCGACGAGCCGCAAACCGGCAACGTGAAACTGACTTTCGCCGACGCTCGCACCGACGAGAACATGGACGAAATTCTATCGAACAAAAACGTCACGCAAGCTTTCGAGATTCCGGCGAAGCAATCAACCAGTTTGTACTGGAAGATCAAGGTTCCCGATTTTGTCGGAGTGCTGACCTACAAAGCCGTCGGTGCCACTGAGAAATTGTCCGATGGCGAGGAAGGTTTTCTTCCTGTGCTGTCGAAACGAATCTTGGTCACCGAATCCTTGCCGCTGCCAATCCGTGGCAATCAAACCAAGAAATTCGATTTCGATTCATTACTAGAATCGGCCAGCAGCAAGTCCTTAAAAAGCCAAACGCTGACCGTACAGATGACTTCCAATCCAAGCTGGTACGCTGTGATGGCCCTGCCCTACTTGATGGAGTATCCACACGAATGCAGCGAACAAGTTTTCAATCGACTGTATGCGAACGCTCTTGGCAAGCACATCGTGAACAGCGATCCGAAAATTGAACGCGTCTTCGAGCAATGGCGAAACACACCCGCGCTCGATTCTCCGTTGGAGAAAAACGACGACTTGCGAAACGTGATGATCGCTGAATCACCATGGTTGTTGGACGCGAAAAAGGAATCGCAAGCCCGCCGCGATGTGGGAATCTTGTTCGACAAAAATCGATTGAATAACGAACAACAACGCGCCATCACGCAGCTCGCGGAAATGCAACTGAGCGATGGAGCTTGGCCGTGGTTCCCGGGTGGACAAGCCAATGACTACATTACTCTGTACGTGACAACTGGCTTCGGACGCTTGCGAAATCTGGGCATCGAAGTCGACATGACCGCCGCCTTCCGCGCGGTTGATCGCTTGGATTGGTTCGTCACCGAACGCTACAACCGCATCAAACCTGGCGATCGTGACAAGAATCATCTCGATTCCACAATCGCCTTGTATCTCTACGGACGAAGTTTCTTCTTGAAAGACCAACCAGTCAACGACCAATATCGTGCCGCGTTTGACTACTGGGTCTCGCAAGCGAAACAGTACTGGGTAAAACTGGATAACCGTCAATCGCAAGGCCACATCGCACTCGGCCTGAAGCGAATCGGCGACAACGAAACGCCGGCTGATATCATGAAATCGCTCACCGAGCGAGCGCTCATGGAAGACGAAATGGGCATGTTCTGGCGAGAAGGCGAAGCGTCATGGTGGTGGTATCGCGCTCCCATCGAAACGCAAGCCTTGATGATCGAAGTTTATGATGAGGTCGCTAACGACGCCGAAAAAGTCGAAGAGTTGAAAATCTGGTTGCTGAAACAAAAGCAAACTCAGAACTGGAAAACCACCAAAGCCACAGCGGACGCCTGTTATGGTTTACTCCTTCGCGGCACCGATCGATTGGCTTCTGACCAACTGGTCGAAGTCAATCTGGGCGGCATCGAAATCGAACCTGGCAATGTCGAAGCTGGCACAGGTTTCTACGAGCAGAAGTTTATTCGCGGCGAGATCAAACCCAGCATGGGCAAAATCACGGTCACCAAAAAAGATGACGGAATCGCTTGGGGTTCCGTTCACTGGCAATACCTCGAAGACGTGGGCAACATCAAGCCTTACGAAGGCACGCCACTGACGATGAAGAAAGCACTGTTCATCAAGAACAACACTCCCGACGGTCCGAAGATCACGCCCGTTACTGGCGAAGTAAAAGTCGGTGACGAGTTGGTGACGCGAGTCGAGATTCGCGTTGACCGGGCGATGGAGTACGTCCACCTGAAAGACTACCGTGGCAGCGGCACCGAACCGGTGAACGTGTTGTCGCAGTACAAGTTTCAGGACGGATTGGCCTATTACGAATCGACTAAAGATACGGCCAGTCATTTCTTCATCGATTACCTGCCACGAGGAACTTATGTGTTTGAATACTCGGTTCGCGTGCAACACCGCGGCGTGTATGAAACGGGCATTGCCGAACTCCAGTGCATGTACGCCCCAGAGTTCAACAGCCATTCCGGCAGTGTTGAAATCACGGTGAAGTAAGTAAAAATAAAACGATAAGAACGTATTTTAAGATTGAAGCGGAACGGCGCGAGCCGTCCGGTTTCAGTGAGTTGGACTCCGATTTTAGGTTGCCGGAGTGACCGAGTCCGATACAACGTCAGCAACTGTCGCCCCCTCGCCGGGGCTTTTGTTTTTTAATTTTGTATCCCCACAGCTTACGCCTATTCAATCGACACAGAAAATGCTGTCTTGCAAATAATTGGCATTCGAGTTTCCGTGACATGTCTTGAGAGCTTGATAGGTATTGTTCGTTAAAATTGAATCCAGTTTCGGTACAACAGTGAATGATGAGTAATCACAGGAACTTCACCGCATCACTAATGGTTTTTTGCTTTGCCCTTTCGATTTCGGCGGATCAGTCAGAGATTCTTCCAATGGAAGGAGTGACCGAAAAATTCCCGAAGGCTTGGCAGGCTGTCCAGTCCGTGCAAGCAGGCGAATTCGCCCAAGCCAAGGATATCCTTCTTCTTTTGAACCAAACGGACTTCGCTCGCAAGCCCCGGATGGAAAGGATAAGCGAAGATCGGATGGAAGTTGTCGCTGTCCCTCCCATCGGCAATCGTGACTTATTGCTGGCTCGTTGCCATGTGGAACTTGGAGAACACCATCCTGCGCAGGCACTGCTGTGGGAACAGATAGAACAGGAATGTACCACACAGGAACTCTTTGTTCTCTTTGCTCGCGAGTTTGAGGGCGAGCATTTCGCGCTCGCCGAAAAAAAACTAAAACTGATTGAGACGAACTTTCCAGACAACGATGCCGCCAAGCTTGCTCGGCAGTACCTGACGGTTGCTCATGCCGTGGCTGATGGCGATGTCGCTACTGCGGTCGAATTTATTCGCTCAGGCGCATGGAGCCGTGAATCAGAACACGGTCCGTTGGCAGAGTTTAAGGAATGGACTTGTGCGCGACTGGTCAAGTGCCCCCAGGCATCGCTCCCGCCGCTAATCCGCGCGCTGCAGACGAATGAACAGCCAATGTGGATTGTTTATTGCCTTGGCCAAATCGGATCCCAGCATGCGCTCGCACCTCTGGAGACGGCAAAACAGAGAATCAAGAACTACTACGCTCGATTAGAGATTGATGCAGCCATTGCTAGGATCAAGAAATCGCAAAAAGAGAATGTCGAACCAATCTTTGACGGTAACGGAGTAAAGTGCGAACGGAGCCGATGCTCCAGTTCTCAGTTAAAAAAGCCAAGTTAGATTGAAGAACCAAAACAGATTTAGGAAGCCGCGAAAATATCCGAGTCGGGGAGGCTGGCTGGTTCCAAAACTTGCTGTTCTGTTACTCGACGTCCGCTAAAATCGGGGAGTCGTCAGCTGGGGTCTCGTAGAACTCGCATAGACGCGACGAAACAGTCTCGCGAAGACGGCAAGTTCATCGCCAAGGCTATCCATCTCCTCGGCTTCCTGGCGCCGGATCGATTCCAATACGTTTTGTGAAAAAGACTACGAAAACCACGCTAACCCCATTCACTCTTGCGGCTATTGCGTTTCTCTCTGCAACTTCCACCGCGACTGCCCAAGAGAAACCTTCGATAAAGCCCGATGTGCCGATCATGTTAGATGAGGCTCCGAAATCCCTCAAGACATCCGTCGCTCCTGATCTTGGCGAAAGCTCCGATCTCCTATTGGCCGAACATTGCGGCGCTCGGACGACCTTGTTCGGAAATCTTTTGGACAGCGGCACTCAAAATATGTTTTACGCCCATTGTTATGATGGCCGTGAGACGCATGTTCGCCGTTTCTATGTTGAAGGACACCCCTACAAAACGGAAGAGCTCGCCATTCACAGATCTATTTGGGTCACCATAGACGCGACCATTTCGAAAGTGGATTTGCGCTTGGACGATATGAATGAAATCCAAATCCATTCTTATCATTCCATTTCGCAGCAGCAGGTTCAGGCGATCGCCCGCGCGTCGGCGAACTCTCAGCTATGGCTGGCGGCGAATCGAGACAAGATCGATCTAAACCAGTTTAAGGAAAGTTACGATGAGAAGGTAAGGAAGTTGAACAGGAATTGGCAGCAGAATTTCAACAAGCTGCCGCGAAAGGACGATGTCGAAATCCGCGCCTTGGACTTGAAACGGGGGGGCGTGGAGGTGCTC
>JBGSKR010000633.1:0-2881 GCA_041741135.1 Mariniblastus sp. | reverse complement strand
GCGGGTGTCTGGTCGTTGACGATTTTGGCCGTCAGAAAATCTCGATCACCGATTTACTCAATCGTTGGATCGTGCCGATGGAATCAGGCCGCGATTACATTAACTTACCTTCAGGGCGGCAAGTTTCGATTCCGTTTGAGCAGTTCTTGATTTTTTCCACCAATCTTGAACCAGAAAACTTGTGTGACGAAGCTTTTCTGCGACGGATACCCTACAAGCTGGAAGTTTTCGATCCGAGCGAAGAACAGTTCCGCGCATTGTTTGACGCGAAGCTTGAGCAGATGGGATTCGAAGTCGAGAACGGAGTGGTCGAACGATTGATCGAATACCACTATAAACGCGTCGGTCGCCCGTTTCGATTCTGCCACGTTGACGACTTAATCAATCAGGCTCGCGATTTCTGCGAGTTTTATCGCCAACCGCTGGCGTTCAAAAAAGACATCGTCGAGCTGGCCATTCTGAACTATTTCTCAGGCATGCCCGGGCAGTTGAAGCTGTAGGAGAGTGGTGAGACGAGTCCCGGAAAGATCGTCTGCTTTAAAAGTGCAGCGTCTATCCGAAACGCTGCCGGTCCGGCTCTAAATTCGCTGCTTTAAATTTCGACGACGGTCATGGTTTCGATGGTGACATCCTCGAGTGGACGATCACCGCGAGCCGTTTCGACCGCACCGATTTTTTTCACCACGTCCATGGTATCCTCGGTCGTCATTCCATAGGCGGTGTATTTACCATCGAGATGAGAGTGAGCGTCCAAGCAAATGAAAAACTGCGATCCCGCAGAATTCGGACTTTGCGACCGAGCCGCAGAAAGAACACCGGCCACATGAGGTGTCTCGTTGAATTCAGCGTCAACGCTGTAGCCAGGATTACCGGTTCCCGTGCCCTGTGGACAACCGCCCTGAATCATAAATCCTTCAATGATGCGGTGAAAAATCAGCCCATCATAGTAACCAATTCTCGCCAAGCCGATGATGTTGCGGCAATGATTCGGCGCAACATCTGGTGACAAATTGATATGGATGTCGCCGTGATTGGTTTTCAACTGGAGCTGATATTTCTTGTTTTTAAAATCGAGGTCTTCGGTGGCCTTGGCGACTTCTTGTTTGCGATTCATGCTGGTTTTGGATAATGTTTTCGGGAGTTTAATTGTTACGGATTTTTTGATTCAGAAAATAGGTAAATCGAGCAGTAGCAGTAGGAAAGAGTACACCAACCTGGTATTCAAAGCGAGGTGACGACACGCCTTTAGAACGAGTTTTAAAATTCGAAATGGCCACGTAAGCGGCAGGGCGCAAGCCCACCGGTAACGCAAAATGAATGCCAGCCCTCGTGAAACCGGACGGCTCGCGCCGTTCCGCTACCTTTTTAAAACACGTTCTTAGTAGCCCGACGCGCAAGCAAGGCGACGTTTCGCGTGATTTGCTGCACCCTCGCTGGCGCGTCGGGCGACTGATGAAACCGCTTCGCGATTTCGATTTGATACGAGATGTGTTGACTACTGCCGTCGCAATCTTTCAATCTCACGTTCGAGGTCACTGAACGGAATGTCGGATTCGACCAATTTGCCTTCGCCGTCAAAAATCAACACCATCGGTTCGGACGGAATACCAAATTGCTGAGCGAGAGGACTGTTTTCCACACTGCCGGGAGCGTGCAGGTGGGGCCAACTCGAAAAATCTTTGTTCTTCGCGAGGTAGGCCTTGAACTCTTCGGTGTCCTTGTCAATGTTACATCCGATGAAGACGACATCGTCCTTGTATTTCTCAACCAAGCGTTGAATGTCTTCCAGCCCGTCGGTACACCACGTTTCCCAAAAATGAAGCACGACGATTTTATCGCGAAGACGGGAATCGCTAAGGCTGAACTTCGATCCTTTCACATCCTCGCCGGTGAATGAAACCACTTTGCCTTTTCCTTGTAAACGCACCAAAGCCCCAGCAGCCCGTTTTCCAAAATTGGTTTGCGGAAATCGTTCCGTTGTTTGGGTATACCACTCTATTGCCTTATCTTGATCGCTGCTGATTTCGAAATGTACGCCAAGTTGACACAAAGCGTCGGCGGCAATCGAACTGGTTTTAAAATCAGCTTGGAACTGAATTAAATCTTTGACCAATTGATCGAGAGCCGCATCACGCTCGCGGCTGTTGCCGATGTCGATCACGCGACCATATCTTGCAAAAATCGAACGCCATCGCAAGTAATCGAGGCCCTTGGTGTCGCCGGATTTTTCGCAGCGGCTGGCGAAGCCATCGAGGAACTTCAGTCCGCCTGGAAAGCGATTACTTTGATAAGCGCTCGCGACCGAGTCCGAAATGTTTTCGAACCAGTCCTGTTTTCGCTCTGCATCCTCAGTGAGGAAGAAAATCTTTTCTAAAATCTCAGCTTTGCTTTCTTCCAACGTAGCAATTTCAGCACTCTTTTCGGTCGCCGTCAGCTCTTTTTCGAGTTCGGAAAGCTTGGTGTACAGCTTTGCAATTTCAGAAGTCTCAGCTTCATTGGTTGGCAGCTCGGGTGTCAACTGAGGCATGGGGAACAGCACACCTCCGTTGTTGATCGGCTTGCCTTCTTCGACGATCTCCGGAAGTTCGGTTACACGCCAATTGCTCAGCCCAATTTGAATCATCGTTCCCAAAGCTAGTTGGCCGTAGTCTGCCGATTTGAACACCGCGGATGCATGGTCATAAACCACCAAATCAATCTTATTTCCATGGACGCCGGCAGGTGCCATCGCGGGCACTCCGTTGCTGGCATGCACCCACTCGGTTGTTGTTGTGATCTGTTTTTGTGATTTGGCCATTTCAGCGAACTTTGATTTCGCATTCATCAGACGCTGCCGAACATCCGAAGCAATTTCTTCGTCCAGCTTTAGTCCTTGAAGTTC
>JBGSKR010000632.1:0-7965 GCA_041741135.1 Mariniblastus sp. | reverse complement strand
GCAAGCCAACATTCAATCCGTAATGCCTGATTGCGTTCAAGGAACTCGCTCTTAAGACGTTGAAAACGTCTCGACCGGCCGCCACAGCACGCGCGGCCAATTGATTGATATGCCCTAACAGCAGTTCATCGGGATGCTTGTCATCGCTGCAAAACATGACCGCATCCGGAAACTCATCGATCAGTGATTCGAGTGCGGAAAAATTTCTCGCAGCGGAACCTTCACGAATCGCGATCTTGCAGCCAGCAGCCAGTTTGTCGAGTGCCTCCTCCCGCGTCATACACTCGTGGTCGGTTGAAATGCCCGCCGAAACGTAGCGAGCAGCAACTTCTCCTCGCAAACCTGGCGCATGACCATCCACGGTTTTGTTCCGTGACATGGCCGCCGAAATTTTCGCCATCACTTCTGGGTCCCGCCGCAATACACCCGGAAAGTTCATCATCTCGCTCAGATGATTAATACGTGGATCATCCAGCAACGCAGTTACTGCCGCCAGCCCGAGCGTCGCTCCCGCCGTTTCGAACGGCGTGGCTGGAACGCAGGATGGCGCACCAAAATGAAACTTGAAACTTGTCCCAGCAGCGTCTCGCAACATGAGCTCGATTCCATCCATCCCACAAACGTTAGCGATTTCATGCGGATCGGAAACTGTCGCCACCGTTCCATGCAGCACAGCCGCTGCCGCAAACCGACTGGGTAGTAACATCGAGCTTTCGATATGGATGTGAGCATCCACGAAACCGGGAATCAAAAATCCATCGCAGTCGGCGCTGTCGGCCGGTTCGATGGAGACGATGACTCCTTCTTTAACGGTCACCGCTTGCGGAGCAATGGTCTTGGTTAACAAATCAACGCGATAAGCCGTGATGGTGAATGAGGAGAATGCCATATCAGGATTTCGAGCGCCCGTTGTAAATGGGCTGGCCGCTGTTGGCGAAATCTCGAAAGACTGCACAGGCTTCTTCCGCAAGAACATCCTCGATGACTTCGATGCCGCGAGTTTGTAATTCAGATTGCCAATGCGGATGAATGGGACCTTCGTCGAATCCAGTGATCGATTCGATCTGCGAACCGCTGGCTCCAATCACGACACTGCGAACTCCCGACCAGGGAATCGAACCAAAACACATCGCACACGGCCGACCGTTGACGACCAACTGATAGTCTGCCATCCCAGGTCCGCCGAGATCAAAGGTTTGCAGGATCTGCTGGGCCAAAGAAATGGTGACGATTTCGGCGTGAGCAGAAGAAACGTTGGACGGGACAACACGGTTGACTCCCACCACAACGACTTTGCCGGAATTGACTTCAAAAATTCCGGCTGCGAAAGGGCCACCGGTTTCCTGCTGGAAGTTCATTTTTGAAAAACGAATGACGGTTTCCATACGGTCATGAATGCCAGGAATACACTCAGGCAGTTTTTGGTTTTCTTCGATTGCCCAGTCTGGAAGTTGGATTTCGAATTTCATGAAAGATTCTTTTTCGTTAACAAATGCGCCAAAAGTCCAACGATCATTGGCCAAGATTTTTACGCCAGACGGGTCTCGCGTTCTTGGTGATCTCGGCATCAAGTTCGATCATCCGTGACTGAAGCGTTTTCACTTTTTCCGGATGTGCACCGGCTAAATTATTGGACTCGCCAATGTCATCCGTCAGATTAAACAAAAACAGATCGGGCTCTGGTGAAGCATTTGGCTGCGGCGATGAGTTAGTTCTTCGATTGTCTTGCTTAGGATTAGGCGGCACTTTAGCTTTCACCAAGACTTTCCAAGCTCCCTGTCGCAATCCTTCCAGTTTACCTTGCGCACTGTAGTAGATCATCTCGGTGCGAGGTGAAGGAGCGTCCCCGAGAATTGTTTTACTGATATCGTAACCGTCTATTTTAACTTCCTTTGGAAGCTCCGAGCCGGTCAACGAAGCGATTGTCGGCAGTAGATCCATCGTCGAAGCGAATTCATCACTACTCGTGCCCGCCGGAATTCGACTTGGCCCCCACATGATGCAAGGCACGCGTTGACCTCCTTCGAACGTTGATGCTTTTCCATCACGCAGCGGGAAAGCACTGCCCCCGTGATTGTTGAAACGAAGCCAGGGCCCATTGTCGCTGGTGAAAATAAGGTAAGTGTGATCGGCAATCTCAAGGTCGCGCACGGTTTGAACAAGCCGACCGACTTCGGCATCAATGTGCTCGATCACGCACTTGTAAGCATTCCGTGGATCGGGATCGTAAGCATCGTCGGGCACAAACAACGGAATGTGCGGCATGCTGTGCGGCAGGTAGAGAAAAAATGGTTTGTCTTTGTTCGCCGTCACGAACTCGATGGCTTTGTCGGTGTACCGTCGTGTGATGGTTCGCTGGTTGACAGGCAGTTCGACAATTTCTTCATTGGCCATCAGCGGTGTGTTCCACAGTTTGACGAATTTGTCTTGCTGAAGCCAGCTATCGTCCGACGCAGGTGACGCTTTTCCCTTGTTGTCCGGATGATTCATGTCATTGGAATACGGAATGCCGAAATAGGAATCAAAACCTTGATTGCGAGGAAGCGTTTCTGGATGATGGCCAAGATGCCATTTCCCGATACAAGCAGTGGCGTATCCGACCGAACGAAGTTGATCGGCGATCGTGTGCTCGGATGGATTGAGGCCATAGTCGGATCGTGGAAACAAAACGTGCTGATGCATGCCAACACGTTTGGGATAACATCCGGTCAACAAAGCCGCTCGCGATGGAGAGCAAACGGAACACGGAACATGAAAGTTAGTGAACTTCCGCCCTTCAGCAGCAAGCTGATCGAGGTGCGGAGTCTTGATTGTTTTTGATCCAAAACAGCCGAGATCGTTGTAGCCTTGGTCGTCGGTGAAAATAATAATGAAGTTCGGTTTCTCGGCGGCTTGAATTGGTGAAGCCGAGGCGACGGTAAACAATCCGAGCAAGATCAAAACGTGTTTTAGTCTCATCGGGCAACTCTGCAATTAAGGCTTTTGGAACGATTAACTCATTTGAAAATTTCGACGCGGCGTCGTGCTACGCAAACGATGCGAGAATCTTGTTCAACGTTGAACTGGGGCGCATCGCAGCGGAAGTTTTTTCTGGGCAGGGGAAATAGTAACCGCCAATGTCTTGCGGAGAACCTTGAACAGCATTCAATTCGTCGATGATTTTCTGTTCGTTCGCAGCTAGTTTCTCAGCCAAAAGAGAGAAGCACTGTTGCAAATTGGTATCTTCCGTTTGCGCCGCAATCGCTTGAGCCCAGTACAAAGCCAGATAGAAATGGCTACCGCGATTGTCAATTTCTTTGACTTTGCGAGATGGCGAGCGGTCTTGGTCAAGGACGGCACCGGTAGCGATATCCAGCGTGGTTGCCAAAATTTTCGCCTGAGCATTTCCGCTGACTTCAGCAAGATGTTCAAACGAAACCGCCAAGGCCAGAAACTCGCCCAGCGAATCCCAACGCAAGTGGTTCTCTTCCAGAAATTGCTGAACGTGCTTGGGTGCCGAGCCGCCAGCACCCGTTTCGAACAAGCCGCCGCCATTCATTAGCGGTACGATCGACAGCATCTTGGCGCTCGTTCCCAATTCCAGAATCGGGAACAAATCAGTCAAGTAATCACGCAGCACATTACCCGTAACAGAAATGGTGTCTTGACCGGCACGGACTCGAGCCAACGTAAATTTAGTGGCTTCGATGGGCGACATGATTTCGAGTTGTAAGCCTTTGGTGTCGTGTTCGCCGAGATAAGTTTTTATTTTTTTGATTAACTGGGCATCGTGAGCACGATTTTCATCCAGCCAGAACACAGCGGGACAGTTCGTTGCACGAGCCCGCGTAACTGCCAGTTTTACCCAATCGCGAATGGGCGCGTCTTTGACCAAACACATCCGCCAAATGTCGCCAGCGGCAACGGCGTGCTCCATCAAAATGGTTCCGGCTTCGTCGATGACGCGAACCGTTCCAGCGGTGGGAACTTCAAACGTTTTATCGTGCGAACCGTACTCTTCGGCCTTTTGAGCCATCAGGCCAACGTTGGGAACGGTCCCCATGGTCGTGGGATCGAACGCTCCGTGCTGCTTACAATCAGCGATGGTGGCGGCGTAAACTCCGGCGTAACTGCTGTCAGGAATGACGGCAAGTGTGTCTTGAAGTTTTCCGTCGGAGTTCCACATTTGGCCGGACTCACGAATCATGGCCGGCATCGAGGCGTCGATGATGACGTCAGACGGAACGTGCAAGTTGGTGATGCCTTTGTCGGAATTTACCATCGCAAGGTCGGGCCCGCTCTCGAGAACGGCTTCGATGTCGGCTTTGATCGCCTTCCGTTGTTCGGCAGTCAGCGATTCAACTTCCGACAGTAAGTTCCCTAGTCCGTTGTTAACGTTGACGCCTGCCGATTCTAGCTCGGTTGCCCATTTTTCAAACACGGGTTGGAAGAAAACGCGGACCGCATGTCCGAACATGATGGGGTCCGAGACTTTCATCATGGTGGCTTTCATGTGCAACGAAAAGAGCACGCCTTGCCGTTTAGCAATATCGATTTGCTCGGCCAAAAACGATTTCAGTTTGGCAACATTCATCACGGTTGCGTCCACGATTTCGCCAGCGATGACGGGAACCGATGGCTTCAGTGTTTTCGTTTCTCCGTTCGCGGTTATTAATTCGATTTTCAAAGAACCCGCTGAATCGAGAGTGACTGATTTTTCGTTGTGGAAGAAATCGCCATCGCCCATGGTGGCAACGGCGGTTTTCGAACTGGACGACCAAGCTCCCATCGAGTGAGGATTTTTCTTCGCGTATTCTTTGACAGCCTTGGGAGCGCGGCGGTCAGAGTTGCCTTCTCGCAGAACCGGATTGACAGCGCTGCCAAGAACGGCCGCAAAGCGCTTCCTGATTGCTTCCTCGGCATCCGTTTTAGCTTCGTCAGGATAATCGGGAATCGCATAGCCTGCAGATTGAAGTTCGACAATCGCTGACTTGAGCTGGGGGACGGAAGCACTGATGTTTGGCAATTTGATGATGTTGGCGTCTGGTTGCGTCGCCAGCTCTCCTAATTCGGAAAGTGCGTCACCGATGCGTTGCTCCGCCGTTAAGTTTTCGGGGAAGCTGGCGATGATTCGGCCTGCCAGCGAGATATCGCGAGTCTCCAGATCGACGCCGGCGGCGGAAGCAAATGTCTGCACGATTGGAAGCAGCGAATAAGTGGCTAATCGAGGGGCTTCGTCGGTGAGGGTGTAGATGATTTTTGACATGAAGATTTAGCCGTTCCAGCGAAGTTTTTTGGCGGGCGAGTAGAAATGAAAAGCCAAATTTTAGTAGGTATTCAGCTCGAATTCTATGGGAGCCAATTTCGCGATTGAACGGGTTTTCGTTTAACGGGCAGCTGAAGGAATCTGATGGTGGTGATCCATCCATGGCTTTTTGTAACAGCGCAAAGAAACGAGAAGGCATCAAATTGAAATAACAGGTTCTGCTGTTCTGGTCCCCATCTGTGCCGTGTACCAGTGCCAGCCCGAAAAAACGACAGCCAACCCACCGATCAACCATCAACACGAGCGAATCCAGCCATCAAACATCATCCAAGTTCAGAAATCGCGACCAGCCTGTCACTCACTTCGCTGCAATCGCGCGGCAGGAGGTTCCGACCAACCAAGAAAAACCGCTCATCAATCCGCACACAGTCAATCCTTTTTTATTTGACCGAACCAAACAACTTTTCAAAAGAAGTTTCGGACCCGTTGTTTGCGTTCAATCCTCGATTATCGTCGGTAATCGACCCAGTCGTTTTGACCGAAACCTTTGTTTTACATCGCCAGACTTAGCGCGTGGGATGATCAGATGACCCGTGGAACTCTGGGGACGCGATCTTCCGGAGTTTCGTCTTTCAAGATCAGACTGAGGCAAAGTTCGATTTGGTTTGCCATCTCTTCCAGTTCCTGTTGCTCGTTTTTGAAGTATGAAGATTCGGCACGGATCACGAGAGGCACTGTGAATAATTCATTGAGTAAGTACTTGGAAACCATTTCCGTTCCTTTGAGGATTCTCATCAGTTCTTGGGCGTGTCTGTGCATACGCTGATACGCATCCTTATTTATCTTGCGCGTCGTTTGAAAAGGGATTAGGAAATCTGAAATTGCCTCTCGCAAATTTGATGCTGTGCTTTTAATTTGTTTATCCATATTACTTAACTGGGCTGGGCTGCTCAGGGGTCAGGCTTGGTTTTCGGTTTCAGGTGTTGTGTTGGGTTTGTGGTATTCCGTTTTTTTATTCGGATTCGGTAGAACAGTCATGCATTTTTCTGAATCGTTGACTGAAGGTTGGACTTCCAGTTCAACGTCTAACGTCTTTTGAAAAGTTGAATGGTCAAGGCAAATAAAAATGTTTTTGTGTGTGCGGAATGATGGGCGTTTTTTCTGGTGGGTGACGGCTGCCAAGCGCGGGGAGTGGCCAGTGGAAGGAGGAGGTTGATTTTGGTTTCTGAATTTGATGGGAGGTGATTCGGCGGATTCGCTCGCGGGTCGGAACATTGGTAATTCGCTTCAGCGACTGCAACAGATTAAGAAATCCTACGCGGTGTATGGACAGAGCGAATGTCGAAATGAACCATGCCAGCCCGACGGGCGGACTCGATCCCAAGATCGGCGTCTTCGAACACGCAACACCTCGCAGGGGTGACTTGAATTCGCTTCGCGACTTCCAAAAAAACATCCGGATCGGGTTTGTGCCTCAGCGTGTCTTCCGCAGCAACTACCGCATCGAAGAAACCCTCCAGTCCAATGTGTTTTAGGACTTGCAGCACCGTATCACGAGTGGAACCGGACCCAACTCCCATCGGATGAGTGGCACGATGACGACGAGCGATTTCGACGATGGGCTC
This sequence comes from Mariniblastus sp., assembly GCA_041741135.1. Taxonomy (GTDB): domain Bacteria; phylum Planctomycetota; class Planctomycetia; order Pirellulales; family Pirellulaceae; genus Mariniblastus. The sequence continues at coordinate 1,095 of JBGSKR010000632.1, read as the reverse complement.
AATCGGTTGGACTCGATCGAGCATCTTCAAGAACTCGATCTCCTTCTCGTGGGCGATCAAGACGGCGTCGCCAGGAATGTTTTGTTCTTGTTGTAGAATACGCACGATACTGACGGTCGGAGAGCCGGCCAATTTGTAAATCTGGTCTTCCGAAAACTGAAATCCGTGCCGAAGTAGGGCTGATTGCCAGGCAAGGCAATGCAGTGGCATTGTGTCGGCGAGTGTGCCATCGCAGTCAAAGATCAACCCGGCTGATTCTGAAAAATCCATTCAATTTCTTTAGAGTGGAAGAATGTTCGAATAAAAAAGTCTGCGAATTCGCGTCGGACAAAAACAGATTGTAGTTTCGACAATCGCAGATGAAACCACCAAACTACAACTGAAAATCTTTGATTGACTTGATCCTCAGCGCTTGAAGAGTCAGTTCGTCGAGACGCTGAATCGACTGAATTTCGGCAAGCTGAGCCTTGAGCGATTCGGGCACTTCGCCAAACCGAAACTGAAGAAAAAGCATCAAACTATCACGTTTGCCTTCTGCTTTGCCTTCTGCTTTGCCTTCTGCTTTGCCTTTAACCACCCCAATTTGAATTAAATCTTGACCGGCTTTTGTTTCCGTCAAGTCAGGTAGAGAGCCGATTAACATTTTTTCAATCTCCTGTTTATCTTTATCATCAAAACGCTGTACCAACCAACTGACGAAAACATCCGTGAGGACTTGCCGAGTCAACTGATCCAGTTCACTATCGACAATTTGATTATAGCAACCTGCCGCTTCCATTTCGAGTTTATCTCTATCCTCTATTACCAGCGGTCTAAATACCGCGATCAACGGATGATCGGGCTGAGCTTTTTGCAGATCCGACATTTTTTCGACTAGCGAAAAAGACTGGATCATCCGACACCACGGCTCGAGCTTTGAATCCAAACTTGAATCCAAAAACAAAATCGCTCCTTCGAGCCTGAGAGATGGTCGATGCCGCTGGAGCAATGCCATCTCCATGCCAATTCGAGGATAAACCGACTCATCAGCTTGCGCCTGAAACTCGAATACAAAACATGTTTTGTCTACCGCTTCTGGTTCGATGATTCCATCCG
>JBGSKR010000631.1:0-2878 GCA_041741135.1 Mariniblastus sp. | reverse complement strand
AGAGAAACTCGCCGCGGCAGAATTCAAACGTTTTGTGGCCGACGAAGCTTTGCCGATTCTGCTTTCGCACATGGACGAATTGGTGGAATTGCAGCAAACGATCGTCGCTCGCGTTTCCAAGAACGATGAAGTCCGCCAAACAATTTCCGCTTCCATCAAGAAAGTTCTGAACGACCCCGAGATTCAAACAATCTTGACCGAAGTTTTTCAAGAAGTGTTTGTCGATAACCAGCGTCTGCGAGAGGCGCTGGACGATCACTGGCGATCGCCGGAAGCCCGCGCAGCACTCGACTTAACCGCCACTCGCCTCGAACCGACGATCAATGAGATCGGGATTGCGCTGTGTGGTTCTCCTTCGACAAAAATCACACCTGAGTTTGCCAGTGTGCTGCGTCATCGGATTTTGCATAAAGACGAACGCTGGTTGACGCTGAAATTGAACGGTGCGAATACTTCAGCCGGTCGCGATGGTCGGGATACGCCGAAACCCGATTTTGTCAAAGTGCAAATCGCTGATCCCGTTGGTGAGATCCCTTACGCACCGGCAAGGAAACGAAATTGAGCAAGTCACCCAAATCTTCGTTAGCCCCGCCTCGTGGAATTTTGTTGCGAGACATCGCAGTCACCGCTGGACGTCGCCAGCTTCTGTCCGACGTCAACGCCGACTTTCACGAGGGCGAGATCACACTGATCGTTGGCCCCAGCGGCGTTGGAAAGTCAATTCTCTTGCGGATCATGGCGGGATTGATTGGAGACAATAATGAAGGCATTCGTTTTACCGGTCGCGCCACGATTGATGGAAAAGTTGCGACTAGTGGCCGCGCGGGTGTGGTGTTTCAATCGTTTGCTTTGTTTGATGAACTAAGTCCGATTGGTAATTTGGAATTCGCTCATGCTTGTGGTGGCGAACACGCCAGCGCGACAACCTCTTGGGAGTTGCTGGAGCAGTTGCGTGTGCCGGCCAACGTTCCGACGTCGCGATTGAGCGGCGGTCAGCGACAACGATTAGCAATTGCTCGCACGTTGGCTTACAACCCGCCCGCGATTTTGTACGACGAGCCAACCTCGGGTTTGGATCCGTCGACCGGCCGTCAAGTTGCCGAACTGATCCGTGAAACGCATTGGCGTTATGGGAAAACGTCGATTATCGTCACGCATGATTATCCAGCGCTAATGCCAATTGCGGATCGCATTTATTTGCTGGACCCGACTCAGCGTCAATTGATTGAGATTCCACGTGAAGAATGGGAGACGATACCGGGTCGACTTGATCCGATGGCGATCGCGCACGTGGAAGAGGAAGAAGTCATTGAGTCCGATTCGGTTTGGCAGCGGTTGAAAGTTGCTGGCGGCGATTTTTTCTTTCAGACCACCTGCGTGGTGATCGCGGCGTTGTGGGGGATGTGGCGTTTGATTCCGCAGTGGAAGAATCCCGTGTGGGGGGTGCGCTTTTTTGCCCATTACGCGAGATTGGTTTTCGGCCCGACGGCTTGTTTATACTTGATGGCGTCCGGACTGATCTCTGGGTTTGTGACAACCTATTTCACGTTTGAGTTTCTGCCGTACTCGAGTTACAGCGAGCCGCTACTGGCTGAAGACTTATTGACGGCGCTGGGATTTGCGATGTATCGCATTTTCGTGCCAGTGCTGTCCTGCGTCTTGATTGCTGCTCGGTGTGGCGCGGCGGTGACATCGGACATTGGCGGGCGGCAGTTTGGGAACCAGCTTGATGCGATGAAGACGTTCGGGACGGAACCGGATCGGTATTTGTTGACGCCGATCATCTGGTCGTTTTTGATTGGCACGCCACTGCTCTCGTATGTGGCCTTCCTGGTGGCGCGGCTGACCAGTTTGGCTACCTTTGTCATCTCCGATCCACAGCGCGGGCCGGATTTCTGGCATCTGTATTTCCATCGCGGGTTAATCGAATTGGGGCAATGGACTTATGAAGGATTTGGCTGGTTGATTGCGAAGTTGCTAGTTTGCGGATTGGGAATCGCGTTGATCGCCTATTATCGCGGAACGGCACCCAAGTATTCATCGAGCGATGTCAGCCGTGCGGTGACATCGACGATTTTGTGGGCGACGCTGTTCGCTTTAGCGGTGCATTTTGTGTTTGCACTGTTCGAGTATGAAGGCGTGGTGCCAAAATAAAAAAATGATGGCCAGCGAGTCATCGATTGAAGGATTTGTTCTGAATAGCGGTAACTTTCTATTTTTCTTGCTCTTCGTCAGGTAGAATAGATTAAAGTTTTATCAGGTCCCTCTTGAAATTCCGCATCGGCGTAATGGCACGAAAACGCGATAATTACTTGGATAACGTGTGATCTAACTTTCGAAGTCCTACCGCTTAAAAAAGCTAAAGTCGATAGTTGATAGGAAAACATATGAGTCCTACGGTATTCCGAGAAAAAGGCTATAGGTTTTACTTTTTCTCGCGAGAGGAAACACGAATGCACGTGCATGTGTTGTCAGGAGACGGAGAAGCGAAGTTCTGGCTTGAACCCGAACTTCAGCTCGCGAACAGTCACCGTTACAATCGGAAGCAGTTAAGGGAAATCGAATCAATTATTGAGGAACACTATCATGAACTTGTCAGCGCATGGCAACGCCACTTCGGCAGTTGAAGTAACAAACATCTCCGCACATGGAATCTGGCTGTTGGCTCATGACCAAGAATTGTTCATGCCTTTTGAAGAATTTCCGTGGTTCAGGGATCATCCGGTGAAGGCAATTTTGAACGTGGAGGAGCCATCACTAGGTCACTACTATTGGCCCGACATCGATGTCGATCTCACGACGGAGATTATCGAGCACCCAGAACGGTTTCCGAATAAAGCTACGAGCGGATAGGCGTATCTCGTTTAACGGTCAACCG
>JBGSKR010000630.1:0-4037 GCA_041741135.1 Mariniblastus sp. | reverse complement strand
CGTTGTGCTTCCGCGTGACGAGCGAGATTCAAAAATGTTTTGCCAAGATTGATTTGCGTTTCTGGAGACTGCGGATTTAGCTCGACGGCACGCTGCAAAACCTCGACGGCTTCGTCCCAACGTCCCTGATGTCGTAGTGCTTCGCCAAGATTCGCCAGCACCAAGGCGTGATCGGGATTTCGTTTCAAGATGCCGCGATAAGCCAACTCCGCATCACGAAACTGATCCAGCGATTGCCACAGGTTTCCCAAATTCATCGCTGCGTTTTCGTTGTCAGGTTCCAGCAACAAGACAGCATCAAATTGCTCGATTGCTGATTTCCATTTCTTGAGCTCCGACAACACCGTGCCCAAGTTCGTGCGGAAGTTGATCGATTGAGGCGCAAGCGAGACGGCTTTAGATAGATGCATTTTTGCCGATTTCAGATCGCCAAGCCCACGAAGAACCAAGGCCAAGTTCGCGAGAATGTGCGGTTGATTGGGAGCAAACAGATTAGCTTTGTTCAGACATTCTAACGCCGTCGAAAAATCGCTCACTGCATAGAAAACCATCCCCAGCAAATGCCAAGCGTCCGCGTTACTCGGGTCCTGAGCAAGGATCTCGCAATAGATCAATTTGGCTTGTTCTAATTCGCCGTTTTGTTGATGAGCGATGGCGATGTTGATGTTGATGGAATCACGATGAGCTGACGTTGGCGGTGGTGGGTCCTGCACTTCCTGTTTCCGTTGACGTTGCTGACGCGATTCAGCGTTCATTCGATTACGAGAGCTGGCCATCAGGTTTTCACTTTTCGTAAGCAGTGGACTGGTCGGACAGTAATGTTCAATCTACTGGATGTGCTTAAGCGGCGGCCTGCGAGCGCCTGCTTCTCAGCAATACATCGCAGATTCGATTGATGTCATCAGCAGAAACGGCACAGCCGGTTGGTAAGCAAAGAACTCGCTCGCACAATCGATTCGTGTTTTCCAGTCGCGAGTTTGTGTCACCGGGCATCGACTGATACGGTTGCATCCGATGACAGCCAGGATAGAAATATCGCCTCGCCAAGATTCCGTTAGTCCGCAAGTGTTCGAGTGCTCCGTCGCGAGATTGCCCGAATTGAGATTCATCGACTTCGACGACGATGTATTGCCAATTAGTGCGCTGCAAATGATCCAGCGAGAACATTCGCAGCCCATTTACTTGATTCAGCACGGATTGATACTGAAGATAATTTCGTCGATTATGCTCTAAAATTTGCTGAAGATTGGCGAACATCGAGATGCCCATCGCCGCAGAAATTTCAGTCATCTTGGCGTTGGTTCCGAGATGTATCACATTGTCTTGACCCGCGAAGCCGAAATTCTTCATCAGTCGAATTTTTTGAGCGAGCACATCATCGTTGGTCGCGATCGCGCCACCTTCGAAGGTATGAAAAAATTTGGTGGCATGAAAGCTGAAGACTTCACATCGTCCAAAACTACCCACCATCTGGCCTTCATGGCCGCATGCAAAAGCGTGCGCTGCATCGTAGATCAATTCGATGCCGTGGCGAGCCGCGATCTGCTGAAGCGAGTTTGTGTCGCAGGGATTGCCCCACACGTGAACTCCGATGATGGCTGAGGTGCGTTCGTTAATTAGCGATTCGACACTTGCAGGGCAAAGGGTATGGGTTGTCGCGTCGACATCGGCAAACACGGGCGTGAGTCGTTCCCAGCAGACGGCATGAGGCGTCGCCACGAAGGTAAACGCTGGCACGATAACCTCGCCGGTCAGCTCAAGTGCTTGGCAAGCGAGTTGTAAACCGACGGTCGCGTTGCAGACCGGAATGCAGTGTCGCACGCCGAGATAATCGCATAACATTGCTTCGAACTCTCGTACGAGCTCGCCGTTGTTGGTAAACCATTGACGTTGAAAAATCTGATCCACCAACCGATCAAAGATCGCTCGGTCCCCAGGGTTAGGAGATCCCACGTGAAGTGGACGCGCGTGATGTGTGGTTGATGCTGGTGGCAAACGCATGAGCTTAAGATTTCACGATGATTCGGTTCGGAATGCCGGAGAAAAGTTCCGGAGATTAGTCCTTTCAGATAAATTCACCAATATCAAATCAAAGCCTAATGTCATGTTAGTTCAGGTGAATCGCCAGTTCGGTATCGGCGAGTTCATCCGTGACGGTGCGAATGATCGATTCGGGAAGTTCAGTTTTCCATTTGTCATCCGTTTGATTGACTCGGAAAACGGCATACGGGTCGGTCGTGGGGCTGTCCGTTTCCTTGGCGGTCGGTTCGGCGACTCGCAGGCATTGGTCAATAAAAGTCTCGGTTTGAAGATGCCAGGGTAGTCCGCAAAATGCAAAGCACTGCTGGAGTTCAGCGGTCGTGTTCTCCAAAATTTGCCGATAACGGATGACCCGACAACGATCCGGATACTGTTCCTGAAGCTGGTGTGCAACCGAGGCGAATTGTTTCCATTTTTCGTATCCGTAAAACTCCTCGATTCGCCCTCCGTTTTTTGTGTGTGCTGTTCTCCACTCGTCGAGGAAATTCATCGTTTGCGAATTAAACTCCTTCGGCGCTTTTCGCCATGACGCGAGTACGCTAAGTGGATTGCGGATAATCAGAAACGCAATTAGTTCGTCATCGGTGGCGAGCAAGTGCGGAAGCAGGTGATGGTAACGAGCTTCTTTATAGACCGTCGCCTGCCGTTTCTGTTTCTCAAAGCGAGGAACAGCTCCGGTTGATTTGGGCAACGTCTGGTTGATGAAATCGTCACGACTGTCAGTGATTTCTGCAAAAAAGTTTACAATATCGGAGCGATTCGATTGCAAGTTCAAACGATCTTTGAAGGCATAAGAGAACAAAGGTTGAGAGACGTAGCGGACGACGGGACAGGAATCAAACAAAGCTCCGATCCAAGTCGTGCCGGAGCGAGGAACGCCATGAATGGCAATTCGCTTAAATGTCATGATGCGACTTTCGTGATCAGGACATCAAACCGCAAACCAGAATTGAAGTGGTGCGGCGGCTGATCGATGACACCGACTTTTACGTTTGGTAGAAAGTCATTCATGGCACCGAAGAACTCTCGCTCATACCACTGACCAATTTTCGGGCGACCGTCCAAGATTCGCTGAAGGTAGTCGATGCGTGATGAAGCTTCACGCAGATAATTCCATTTCTTTGCGGCATCGGGAACATCACCGATCAATAAACGTCCGCCGAGACGAAGCCATTTCAGGGATCGTTGAATAAGTCGGATCGATTCCGCTTCGGTAAAATGTTGGATCGAAAAATAGAGAATGACAACGTCGAGCGTTTCGGGTTCCCAATCGAGATCCAACACATCGCCGATTTGAATTTGCACACGGCTGCCGAATTCAAGTTTCAGTTGCTCAATCAGTTCCGCCGAAAAGTCCACGCCGTATGCCGCGCGGCTCTGCGCCGAGAGCGGACCGATCAAGCGACCATTGCCGCAACACAACTCCAGCACGTCCGAATTTTGATCGATTTGCAAAAGAAGAACGAGATCGTCAACCGTGCGTTTCCACAGTTCTGCATCAATCGGTTGACCATTGATTGTGCGTCCGACATTGGCTTGCGGGGTACCCGTGACGACGTTTGCCGGGTTTAGGTAATGCTGTTGCCAGTAGTTGGATGACGGCGGTCTTTTGTCGTGGCTACTCAAGTCACAAGTCCTGCTTCGAGAAATTCGTAGTCATCGATTAATGCCCTCGTGGCGGAAAGGCTATTGAACATCAAGACGTCGATGATCGATAGCGCGGGAATAAACGGCGATGTGATGCGTTGATCATAAGGCGTCAATTGGTTCTGAAGAAATCTCAATTCAATGCCTTTCTCTCGAAATTTAGTTTCGTCAAAGATGGCTCGTCCGCCCGGAAGGTTGATATAGGTTTCGGCACCCATTGCAGCAGAAATGTTCAGCGACCATTCGCCGGGGGCGGCTGGTGGATCGATTCGGTCAGCAACCTGTTCAAAATAGGTCCAAGAGAACTTGATCTCCAACGCCTCGCAGATCGTCGCGAGGCAGTGCGTGTT
>JBGSKR010000629.1:0-3134 GCA_041741135.1 Mariniblastus sp. | reverse complement strand
CTCTTGAACAAACGGAGAGTTTAAGAATCGAGTCGCTTGAAACTTAGAAATATTACGATTCAGGAATTGGCCATTCTCGAGAATCTGCATCAAACTTGTCATCTTCCATGCGTCTTCAAGCAATGCTTTGCGTTCATCGGGAGTCAGTAGTAACGCCGCATTCTTAAAGTCTCCATCGACTTGAATCGTTTCATGAAACATCAATCTTGCTCGTAAGACAAACAACTCGGCAATGTAATTTAAACCGTCGATCGTGGGCAAACGGTGAACCAATTCCGTCATTTTTTTGATCTTGCTATCCAGATCGGCAACAGTCAACGAATCATGGTTCACCTTGCTCGTTATTAACGTCATTTCACGATCTTGGCTGGATCGCCGAGACAAATCGATCGTCACCAACGTCATGCCGGCAAAAAGTGATAACAGCAAAAACTGGACGAGTCGATTGGAAACGTCAAACCTCAGCCAACTTTTCTTTTTCAGTCTCGTTGCCAACGAATGGGCATGAAAGGCGAGGAAACCAACTAGCACCGACATTAAGAGGGCATTCGCTGGCAGATAAAGTCCGAAATCAAAACAAGCCGACGTGCCTTCCGCGACAAGTAAAAAAATGGCGAACGTTCCCACGCCAACGGACGTCGCGGACTGCCCACGATAAAGCAAAAACAGGGCGTACCACAAAGCCATTCCCCAAGCTAAGCAAAACAGCGTGAACCCGACCCAGCCCGCTTCTACCAACGCCTGAAAAAACTGATTCTCCGCATAAGCGTACAAACGCGTTTCCGGGGCCGCAGAATAAAAGCGGTGAACTTGGCGATAACTTCCCAGCCCAGAACCCATCAGTCCCATCTCAGAAACGGCAGGCCAAGTGTTCTGCCAGTTCTGTAACCGCAAGTTGGCCTCCGAAATGCCTTGCACATCTAACGCATCAATTCGTGCCATCAACTGTTGATAAAAACCAACCCAAGTCGCCAGACCAGCGATGATCAACACAATCGGTAGCAGCAACAACGAAAAATTTTTAGTACGGCGAGCCATTCCATAGAACAATATCGTCACAATCCCAGCGAGCAGCATCGCGGACACGCCGCCTCGCGAAAGACTTCCCACGATCCCAGCCCCAATAACTCCCGCCGAGATCAGCACAGCAATTTTGGGGGCGGTTAGCTCCGATATAAAATAGGCAATGTAAAACTGATACTGTCGCCAAATCGGCATTTCTTTACTAACAATCGGAACTGGTCCCGTGCCTTTGCGATTTGCCATCACAATCGGAATCAAACCAACACAGCAAGCCAAACACATCAACAAATAACCAGCACCGTTATTTCGATTCACAAACGGCCCAAACGGAGTTCCCCTCTCGAGCGTGTAAAACCAAAACATCTGACCTTGCCAAGTCAGCTTTTGAACCATCCCGAAGAACGATATGAGGACACCGTTGGCCGTGCAAACCGTCAACAGTGTTGCCAAGTCCCGCGTGCTGCGGAAATGTCGACAACCCAACAGCAATCCGGTCAGACCGATCAACAACAAGCGAATCTGCCCCCAAGTTTCCTCAGGATTGAGCGATGCCTTGATGGCCGCCGGCGGTTCTCCAGAATACTGTTGCCAAATTTCCGTCTGGCGACCAAGTACCCAGCTACCTAACCCATCCGGCATTGGCATAATTTGCAGAAAACCCCAAATCAATCCGCCCAATACAAACAGACTCAAATAAGGAACGATTTGGCGCTCGCGGGAATCCATCGCCGTTTCAAACCACCACAATCCCAGACAGATCAACAAAGCGCCAGAGATCCATTGCTGAGGCCAATTCTGAATGCTTCCAAAAAACCACGGCGACAAGATTAAGACGGCAATCAAAATCCAACGCGCGGGCTGCGAAAAAAGATGGGGAGAAGAATTTCGTTTCTTCTGAGCTTCCCGTTTTTCCAAAGTCCCTTTGAGGGTCATGTCATCGGAATGGCTCATGGTGTCTTCAAGAAAAGAGGAAATAGACAGAAAACGAGAAATTTCGAGCAATCGTTATAAGGCCATTTCGTAGAAAATTCGAGATGCTCGGCCTAGCCAGATTTAATTTTTTCAGCAAATCACTCCAGCTCGATGACAAGAAGAATTGTAGAGCGGTGATCTTCGCCGTCTTTCGGTTCGCGGGCGTCGCGACCGCCTTAAGCCCGTGGCTTACAGTTCGAGCGCGTGCCTTAAACAAAGTGTTTTCAGTTGGGACGCCTGGGCTACTCTGGGAGAGTTGCGGTTGCGCTCCACCGCTCATTATCCCGCCGAACCAAAATCGTTACGTCCGATCGATTTTGTATACAGCACAATAATTGTACCCGCTGCGATCAGGCTCCATGGCATCCAGTCTTTGGTTTGAACCAGTCGCGAAGTGCCACCACGGTTAAGCGTCAGTGAGGTGTTGGAATCGGAAGCAGGCCGGGAACCAAATCCAGCCAAACTAAACTGGGAATTGGCCGTTTGCGAAGGTTTGTTGCTGTTCGAGCCAAAACTTGAAAACTGATCGTTTCCAAATTGACCACTTGAAAACCGTGACGGGCCATATTGAGAAGAAACCGTCGGCATGCCACCATAACCTTGTATAGGTTGAGGAGGAGCGACGTTAGCTGCGTAACGGGATGGCATCATTCCGATATTACCCTCGCTATTTGCCAAATTTCCGCTTGATAAATCGCCACCCCAACCCTCACCCGCCAGCATTTTCTCAACTGCCAAAGGAAGATTGGCGTCTTGAGATATCTGGAACCTCCCCACCACGGTGCATTCCACGCCCAAAATGATTAACATGATTCCGATTGCTAGAAAAAACGCGCGCCACATGGTTTTTATTCCTCTTGGCTTGATTTATTAGCGCGTTCCTTCGCATCCAGATTACATCCCCATTCAACATCGGCTTTCATTTGTCAAAATGCCAGCAAAAATCAGCCAGCAAACTCCTTTTGAGAAAATCATTCGTTCAGTTGCAGTCAATAACGGTTTGACCGGATAATCAAGCCGAATGAATCATGGTAGCATTTCTGAGATTACTGCTTTTTCCTTCGTTTTAATCAATATTTCATGGCAAAAAGAAAAACCACTTTACCGAATCCACCATCTCACGTCTTGGTGGTCGACGA
>JBGSKR010000628.1:0-7465 GCA_041741135.1 Mariniblastus sp. | reverse complement strand
CGGTCGCGGCGTTGGCGCATTCATCGTCGACAATGGCCTCTCACGTCGCGAAGTGACCGATGAATCGATCGGCGAGGCTTTGAAGTTGCGTGCGATGTCAGTGAAAGAGTACCGCAATGCGGCTCAAGTCTTTGCGAAACTGCTCGAACGATTCCCTGACGATGTGCTTGCCGGTCTGGCAGGTTTGCGGTCAGCTCAAAATTATATGCGGGCTGGTGATTACGCCGAAGCGATTGCCGGTTTTGAAAAAGTAGTAAACACCGAGCAGTACGATGAAAAGACCATCCGCTCGCAAGCGATGTTCTGGTCCGGCATCAGCTACGAGCGTCTGGGTGATCAGGGCAAGGCCTATCAGCTTTACCGTCGAGTCACGTTTGACTTCCCCGATAGCGTGTGGGCGAAACAGGCTCGTGGACGTTTGGCAGACCCAGCCTTTGCCCAGATTATTGCAATCGAAAATAAGTCTCGCGAAAGGCTGATCGATAAGTTGAAGGAATAGTCTTAAAGTCCCGAAGGGCCGACATAATTTAGCCACGGGTGTCAACCCGTGGTAACGAGAAAGTAAAAAAACCAAAAGCCCCGAATGGAGCGACATCTATCGTCCCTTCAGGAACTGATGTGTTTTGGAAAAACATTTTCCATGGGCTCACGCCCATGGCTACATTCTGTCGGCGCTTCGCGGCTTTATGGCCGGTTGACAGAACAAGGATGCAATTGAAAAGACACTACGAGATATCAGAAATAAATTTGCCGCTCAACTCTTTATAAATGATGACCACAACCCTCGAACAATCGATGACCGAACCAGAGCGTAAACTGCTGCGCTCCGAACTCGGCGATCAAGCGCCGTTGTTGATGCTGCGTTCAAACACGCGCGTTGATACGGGTCGCTGGTGGCGTCGTTCAAGATTGTGGCTATGTTTAACGGAACATGAGATTGTGTTATTCGCCGCGCACAAACGTCACTACATTCAGCGGATGCCCATCAGCGATTGCCAACACAGCCGCTACTGCCACACGGCCGGAGCGCTGTTGCTGGAGCCGCGAGAGGCTTGGCTTTTCAATACGATCTCGCTGCCGCCGACCGATGCGATTCGCGTGCTGCATCATCTCGAAACCCCACCAATCAAAATACCTCAAAGCAGTAATGTGATGCCCGATGTTTTGCGAGCGGCGCATGAGATGGAAAACTTAAAACCCAACACACCCAACCCCCACGTTTCGGAGCCAACAACCCGTGATTGAACAAATTTTAAAAGGCGGCCCTTTGATGCTGCCGCTGCTGCTTTGCAGCCTCGTCAGCCTCGCGGTGGTTTACGACCGCTGGGCTGCGTTTCGCGCGAACCGAAAAATTGACACGCGATCACTGCGAGCGCGCGTACTACAGAGTCTGCGTCAAGACAATATCGGCGCGGCCATCGCCGAGTGCGAGGCTCAGCGCGGTCCGCTGGCATCGGTGCTGCTGGCCGGTTTGCGCTCATACGAAAAGCTTCATCAAAAGGGCGAAAGTTCTGAGACGATGCGGATGGTCGTCGCTCAAACCATGGAAGACTACGCCGCTCAAGCGATGGGCGTCGTCAACAAACGACTCGATGTGCTGACCACCATTGCAACGGCCGCTCCGCTGCTGGGGATGACAGGGACAGTAACTGGGATGATTGTTTCGTTCTCCAGCCTCAATGCGACGGGCGACGGGTCGGAAGTCACTGCGGGTATCGCCGAGGCGTTGCTAACTACGGCGGCGGGTCTGATCATCGCGCTAACTGCCGTGATCCCGCAAAGTTTCTTTAACCGCTGGAGCGATGAGATCGAACTAGAGATCGAAGAGTCTTCCACCGAGTTGATTGAACATATCCTGACTCACCACTGATTAAGTTTTTCAACAAACACAACCATGTTCAAACACCGAAAACAACAAAACAAAAAACACCGCGAGGGCGAGATCCCTACCGGTTCGTTTTCGGATATTGCGTTCCTGTTGATCATTTACTTTTTGGTCGCCACCACGTTGGTCAAAACCAAAAGCATCACTGCCGACTTGCCGACCGGTGAGAAACAGGCTGATGCGCAGATTGATGAGACGCCGACGCTGAACATTCGCGGAGAAGAGATTTACTTCAACGATAATCTTGTGACTCGCGAGGGTCTCAACGCTCGATTGAGCGCACTTGACTTGCTCGACAAAGACCCCGCAAAACGCGTCATCATGCTCGAGTCCACGGCGGATACTCCGTACTCGATTTACTTCCACGCGCTTGCCGCGATCAGCAAAAACGGTGGTATCGTGGCACTCGTCGAGGAGGAAGAATAAGCATGAAGCGATTACGAAACCGACAGAAACGCAAACCCGTGCCGGTGCCCATCGCGAGCATGGGTGACATCGCGTTTTTGCTGATCATTTTTTTTCTGGTGCTCAGCGAGCCCGCCAAGAACCTCAATCTCAACCTACCGACTTCTTCGCAAGTCGATGTTCCAGAATACCCCACCGCCGCCCGCGTCGCGATCGACGAACAAGGCTTGCTGTACTTCAACGACAAACTGCGACAAAGCAATGAAGAAATCGAAAGTGCCGTGCGACTTGCACTCGCGAACACCGAAAACGATCAACAGCGCCGCATCGAATTTAAGTGCGACATCAACATCCGCAAGGAGAAATTCGAACCCGTTCTCAAGGCCATCGCGGAAGGCGGTGGCATCATTGAAGCGATTGCCGAACCCATGAAAGACCAACCTTAAGGTACGAATATGAACGACGAAACCAAACCCGCTGCACCGAAATTGAAACCCGCTCCGCCGGTGGTCGAGAAAATCAGCCCCGATGAGTTGATGGCAGACTTTCGTGGCAAGCCACTGATGACCATCCTGCTGTTTACGGTGGTCGTGCATGTGATTGCCTTGATCATTTTTAGCCCGGGCTATTTGAAGAATCAAATCTTCGGCGAATCAGCTCCGCCCACAGAGCAGGTCACTGAACTGAGCAACGAGGAGCGCATTGCAAAAGCTGCGTCCGACGGCAAAGACGCGCTGCGCAAAATTGCTGATCAATACGGAATGACGGTCAGTGAGTTGAGAACTCAACTCGCGTCCGAACCTGCCGCGTCGAATACTGCCGCGCCTGCAAATCCAAACCAAGCCGCCCCAAATCCAGCCGCCCCGAATCCAGCCAATCCGAATCAGGCTCCATCCACAACGCCGACGGAGCCAAGCTCACAAATCGAAAAAGACCTGCAAACGGAAGTCGAAGGCCCCGCAATTCCTGATCTTTCTACCGACAAAGAAGACGACCTCTTCGCGCCCGACAGCCAGTAATGAATCAACCAGCCGTTTTACCCAACACGAACGAACCGGGGATCGACGCGATTCCGACGTTGCCGTCTGCGCGAAAAGCGTTGATCGTGAGCATTGCCACGATCATGCTCGGTGGTCTCGCCATTGCGTTTTGGCAAATCGGCCCACAAGCTTTTAGTAGCTTTCTGGAGACCAACGCACTCGTAGAAATTCATCTCAAAGCAAATCCATCCGAAGCACTGAATTATCACGGGCTGTTGTCGGCTTGGTTTAACTTTTTTGGAATCGTCGGCGCGGTCTGCGTAGTGACGGGACTAATCAGCTTGCTCCGTTCCGCCGTGACCTATCACGTGCTTCGCGTTGGACTGGTGCTGGTTTATCCAGCGGTGATCGGTTACGTCGTGCTGGCGTGGATGTCGCTGGGATCGTTGCGCGATGTGGGCCTTGCGATCAACGGCGTCGCCCAAGACCGTGTGACGATGACGTTGCTGTGGTGGGATTTGGTTTGGCCCGCGCTCGCGGCAGGACTGTACGCATTCTGGCTGCATGTGATGCTTTGGAGTCGGTCGGTCTACGCGGCGTTTACTTCCAAGACTGGCCCAACGATGCGCGGCGACGAAGTTCTCGAAGACTGGCGAACCCACGGCAAAGACCCCCGCGCTCGCCGCAGTTTGTACGGTAGCTTCGCGACTCACGTTTTGATCATCTTCATCATTCCGTTTCTGTTGCAAAGTCGTGGTTGTGTTGAGCCATATCGCGTGCCGCAGGGCAGTGGCGAACCGGCGATCGCACAAGTCAAAGTCATCAAGAAGAAAAAAGAAAAGAAAAAGAAACTCGCGCTGCGTCCAAACTCGGCGATCATCTTCGATATACCTGATCTCGACGAGCTGGAAGTCGACAAGGTGATGGAGCAACTGACGCAGGCGACTTACGAAGCGAATTCGAACAAAGCGGGTAAGCTCGGCAAAGGTGGCGGCCCCAAAGGCGGCTGGCCCGAGGGAATGGAGAACTACAAAATCCGCTTCATCCGTCTCGATCATGGCGGCGACGGTTGGGACGATGGGATGGACCAGACGGACGCGGACATAAATTTTTTGAATGCTTTTGCGCAGGCCACTGGCTTCAACAAAATCGCCGCCAAGGGTGAGAGTCATTCTATTTCGTTGTTGGCCAAGTATCCTTACGACGGCTTTCCACCTTTCGTGTACCTTACCGGCAATGGCGGCATGGGAACGACGAACGCGAACGACTGGAAAGTTTTGCGTGAGTATTGTCTGGGAGGTGGGATGCTGATCGCCGACGCTGGTAGCGCGGGCTTTGATCGCTCGATCCGACAATTCATCAGCAAAGTCTTCCCGGACAAACCGCTGATCGACATTGCCGATGACGATATCCTGTATCAATTGCCGTTTGGATTTCCGGACGGTGCTCCGGCGTTTTGGGCTCACGGTGGACGACGGGCAATTGGCATCAAACACGATGGCCGCTGGATCGCTTTCTATCACCCCGGCGACATGAACGATGCTTGGAAGTCGCCCGGCTACAGTGACGTTACTCCGGAAATGCGCACCGCCGCAACCAACCTTGGTATCAACCTGGTGTACTACGCTTTCAACCAGTGGGACGATGCGGTCTCGCATAAGCGGAAATAATCACGACCATGAAATTTGCAAATCAATCAGAAGGCCGACGATGAACTGGGGAATTTTCAGTTTGACCGGCTACCTCAGCGCCGTACTGTGGGCGTGCATCCCGCTGTTTTGGATCGCGCATCTGCTCATTCGTCCGCGGCGGTGGATAGGGCATGTGCCGATTGTGTTGGGCGTGATCGCGCTCAGCCTTGCGATGTTCAATTCGAAGACTCACGTGGCGCGAATCAAAGTCGATCAATCGGAAGCAATCGAAGCCCAACTGGCTGCTGGGGTACTGGCACGCCAACAAGCCGAGGCGGAACGGGCGGCAGCAACCGCTGACATCAGTTTTGCGGAAGATGCTTCTGGAGATCGCCTCGACAAAGCTGGACTTGATAACACCGACCTCGCGTTCATCGAAAGTTTCGATCAAGCCACCCCCGACTGGAAGCAACAGAAGCAACAACGAACCGAAGACTCCGCCGATCCCGATGATCTCGAATCCTTGATTGGTGGTGGAAAGGTTGAGAAGGAAGGCATCGAAGTCAAAGGCATTCAAGAGCCGGTTGAGCTTGAACCGATTCTCATGTCGGATGAAGACAAACTCACCGCCGATCGAATGGATCGATTTAACTTGAACATGGCGAGGCTGTTGCTCGCGGCCTCGTTGCTGTTCGTGGTCGTCGATTACTTCCGCCGCTTGAACGTCGAAAACGAAGTTTATTTCCCGCTGCCGATTCCGAGTGCTTGGGCCAATGCACTGACGCGGCGGCCTGCACTCGCACGGCGATCTGACAAACCGCGACGAACGATGCAGGAAGAATTGGAGTTCATTTCGCGGCGCGGTGAGGTGTTTTTGTACTTTACGGATGATGAAACGGCGGCATCAGCGGCGACGACTGCGATGCCACGCCTGCCCGGAGGCAAGTGGCCGATTCACGTCATCAATCCAATGGGCAACTCGAAGCTGGACGACGAGTTTATTTTTGAGACGCTGTGGTTTGGTCGCAACAGTTTTGTGATTGACGATCCTGAACGAGCCTTGCCGTTGTTGGAGAAATTTATGGAACTGATGATTCGTCGTCGCGAATCGCGCGCCCACACGCGGCAAACGGTACACTTGTTATGGGACTTGCCGATTGAGATTCCCCAGCCGATTCAGCAGAGATTAGAGATTCTCGGTCGAGCGACTGGTTATACTTTGCTGATATGCCAAGTGGCATAGATTTTTAATGTTCGACTAGCGTCTCAGAGAGACGCTGCTACTTATTAGACGGAAACCGAATGATGAACGTATATATTAAAACGAAATCTACCACATTTTTAGTCTTGCTGGTTCTATGCTTCGTATGTTGGCCCGCGACTCGGACTGGGTTTTCGCAGGAGCGAACGCTAACCGCCGAGCAACTTGAAGCGTTACAGAAAGATGGCGAACTGGAAGTGGCTGTCGCCCGTCCGGCGAAACTTCCCGATCTGACCAAAGGTGAATCCGCCGGTGAACGCAATTCGACCTTTGAATGGTTCCTCGGGCCGACGGGCATCGAGGGTTACATGGTTGGCGGGCTGACCGGCGATCAGATTGAAGTCACCTCCGTTTTGTCCGGCTCACCCGGCCAAGGAAAGTTTCAATGGGGCGACGTGATTCTGGGCGTCAATGGTAAAAAGTTTAAACACAACGAGAATATGGGCTTAATCATTGGCAACGCCATCATCGAGGCCGAGAAAGAAGAGAACGGTGGCATACTTAAACTGACCGTGTGGCGCGATAAAAACTTCTTCGCGCGCAATGGCAAGAAAGACATTTATAACAAGGACATCGATGAGCTGATCGATAAATCGAATGCGGAAGAAACGCTTTATGACTGGAAGCCCGAAGAAGCGCAGAAACAGGAAATCCGCAGCTCAAACTTTAAGGAGTTTCCAATCGAGAGCGAAGTCCTTGAGGTCACGCTGACGCTCGAGGTGATGCCGGCATATAGTGACACCTCGCCTTACGATTGCCCCAAAGCCGAACGCATCCGCGAGAACGCGTGGAAGGTTCTGGAAGAGCAGATGAGGGCCGGAAAAGTCGCCGCAAATCGTTATGGCACCATCATCGCGTTGGCACTCGTGGCATCTGGTAAACCGGAACATCGTGAACTGGTGCGCGAGTGGGTGCGAAGCCCCAAAGCCAAAGGCTGGCATCCGAGTGTTGAAGGCTCGATCGACATGATGAAAGGTCGTGGATATATCAGTTGGTTCATGAGTTACGATGCGCTCGATTGCGCTTTGTATTACGATGCGACGGGGGATGAGTTTGTTTTGCCCGCCATTCGTGAATACGCGATTAAGACGGCGATGGGGCAAGACGCTGGCGGTTCGTGGGGGCACACTTTCGCTTGGCCAGTTTTCAACGGCGGAAAACTGCATGGCATGAATCCGGGCTACGGCGCGCTCAACGCGGCGGGCAATCGCTGCTTCTTTCTCATCGCGCTGGCAAAAAAGCTGGGCATCGAACACCCCGAAATTGATGATGCTCTCGCACGCTCCACCAAATATTTCGGCTC
>JBGSKR010000627.1:0-3712 GCA_041741135.1 Mariniblastus sp. | reverse complement strand
GCGGTTGGGTTTTTGTCAGCCGTTTTGATGGTGATTGCGGGTTCAATCGACTACGCCTTTCAATACTGGAAACAGAATCAAGAATTGCGGATGACGCTTCAAGAAGTTCGCGACGAAAACAAAGATTCCGAAGGGGATCCGATGATCAAGGCCCGGATGAGGCGAATTGCGGCAGAGATCAGCAAAAAAAGAACGATCGACCAAGTGCCAAGAGCGACCGTCTTGGTCACCAACCCAACCCACTTTGCGGTTGCCTTGCGATACGCGCCTGATGAGTCAGATTCGCCGGTGGTGATTGCGAAGGGTGCCGATCACATGGCGAAGGCAATGATCGCTGCTGCGAAAAAACATGGCGTGGCGGTGGTCGAACGAAAGCCCGTCGCTCGCTATCTCTATGCCAACGTCAAAGAGGGGCAAGAGATTCCGTACGAGATGTTTCAAGCGGTGGCAGAGATTTTGAACTTCATCAAGGGATTATCGGATGATGTTCGTTAACTCGGCAAGGACTTCACTGGCCACGGTGATCGTTCTGGCGTTGGCGGAGAAACCTCGCTGGGCCACGATCAATTGCGTGAACTCGAGCGCCACATCAACATTGGAGGATTCCAATTGTCCGCCTCGGACGAAACCGTTAGCTCCGGTGGCACCGGTTCCGACTTGGGCGAGTCCGCTGTTGGCGGATTCTTCAAAGTAGTTTTGCCCAGCGGCACGGAGGCCATTGACGTTGACGAAATTGGCAATCGCCAACTGAGCGATGGGAATTCTTTGTCCATTCGTGGCCACACCTTCCAGCGTTCCGTCGGCTGAGGCGTTGATCGACACGATGTTGCCCGGAGAGTAGCCGTCCGGTTCATAGGCGATCGAATAGCTGGTGGCCCGGTGTGCGAGTCCTGCGAACGAGATATCAATCGTCTGATTTGTGGACAGTGAGTCAAACTGGATTGTGATATCCGTATCTCCGTTAGCCAGACCTCGGACGGCGAGAAATTCTCCGTTTTCAGTGAATTCGATTTGTTCGACAACACTGTCCAGCATGACGCCACTTTCGTCGATCAATTCAAAGAAGGCATTCCAGGTATTGTGGCCGATTTTTTCAAAGGTCACTTTGGTGGCATGAGCTTCACCCCGGCTGTCATACACTGCCATCGTTGTTTCCGCACGGTCTCCGCCTTTGCCAGGCTCGCTAAGCGCGAAAATATGAGTCGAGAAATCAGACTCGCCGGAGTTGGTTGAGGCATCGCCAAAGTTCATCTGCAGCATACTAGGACCGACCTCATCAGCAGAAATTTCGATACCGCCGTTCGCCGTGAGTTCGGCAGTTGACTCATTTAGCACCGAGTTAAAAAAGTCCACGAGATCGCCTAGAGTCGTCGTTTCATCGACAGCGAGTGAGGAAGAAAACTCGGTTCCATCGGCATCACTTCCGCTGATCTGAATTTGGTCGCCGGTGGTATAAGGAGTTCCCGTAGAATCCAGATCATTCAAAAGTGTGCTGGCGGAAGCAGCGACGTCGCCTGTTTCGAAAGGATTGGAAATGATCAAGACTCCGCTGCGAGGCAAAGTAAAGGTCGAAGGCAAATTGCCTTGAAAACTGATCGTCGAAGTTTGGCGGCCCTCGATCCCCGCACCCAAGGGGACGCGAATGGCTGAAACCCCAGGCGTTTGGAAGGCCGGATCGCCGCTAAATCCTTCTCCGACTGAACCATGCCGTTGGACATAGGCTCCGGTTCCCGGGTCGACGAGAAAACCGCCTTCATCAAGAGAAAATGCTCCCGAGCGGGTATATTTTGGAGAGCCATCGGAGACGACGAAAAAGCCATTCCCCTCGATCGAAAAATCCGTAGAACTCCCTGTTACATTGAGAACGCCTTGGTTAAAATTGCGACCCGTCTGAGCAATGTTCACACCAAAACCGATCTGTTTTGGGTTGGTACCACCCAAAGTCGTATTGTTGCCGCCGGAACTGCCACTGCTAATGTTGTTGTAGACCAAGTCGCTGAACAGAATGCGTTGCGATTTATATCCAGTCGTGTTCAAGTTGGCGAGATTGTTGGCGACAATATCGAGTTTCTTCTGATGTGCGAGTAAGCCCGTCGCACCGGTAAATAAAGCTTGTGACATGATAAGGTCCTTGGTTTTCTATTTTGGATGAGTCGTTGTCGCTAATCGTCATCGCGAATTGCGAATGGTTACTAAGCGAGTTAGTTGATAGCGTTCCGCGTCAAGCTGCTTTGACACCAGCGATGAGGTCGATACCAATGGCTTTGCCATTGACCATCAAATTAACAATGCCGTCCCTGACAAAAAATTCGTCAACTCGCCCGGTTTCAATTAGCCCTGATTCGATATCGAGGTAATCAACCTGTTGACCAACAAGGTCGAGACCTTGCGAAACTTCTTGCATCTTCAACATCGATTTGAAAGATGCGTTGAGTTCCTCGGCATTTTCAAGTTGAGAGAACTGAGTTAGCTGCCCGATAAATTCTTCTTGCTTGACCGGACTGAGTGGGTCCTGATTTTGCAATTGGATTGTGAGCAATTGCAAAAAGTCAGTTGTCGCGACGGCGGCATTAATGTTGGCCATGTTTTTTTCCTTTACCTTTTAGGTAGTTTGGACATCCTTGTCCTAACAGCTTTGATGTAGTTTGGATGTTCCTATCCGAGCACTCTCATTTAAAATCGAAATGTTGACTCATTCGCGACGGACAGGAATGTCCATCCTACGGCTTAGGCGACTAAATTAATTCGCGATGGGTTGCTGCTAACGATGTAGGGAACTGGAACGTTGGGGTTGGTGGCGGAACGCGGTGCGATTCTTTGATTTTGGAATCTGGGGGCGTCATCGCGATTGGATTGCTTCTCCGAGGAATTTTGATCTCGAGGATTCTTGTAAGAAATATCGACGTCGGGCAGATCGATTCCTTGTTGCTTCAAGGCTTCGATGAGTTGGGGTTTTTCCCGAGTCAACATTTCGCTGGTGATCGATTCCGAGGCAACAATATGTGCCGTCATGACGTTCTCCGATGAATCGATCCTGATCTCCAATCGTCCGAGTTCGGGTGGATTGATCTCTAGAGTCAGTTGACGATTGCCCAACTCATTGAGCGTGCTGTTAAACGAGACCGTATCGCTGGCGATAGTCTCAGTAACCTGATTGATCACCGATTGAATGACTGACCGCGTTGGTGGACTGAACTTCTCAGCGACGTGAGCGGCATTCATCGAGAGATTGAGATCGGTCGCGGAAGTAGTGGTTGCTTCGAGCGAATTGGTTTCCGGAGCCAAGGACGCCGCTGCCGCAGATACTTGCCCTGCCGCGGTGCTGAAAAGCTGTCCATTGGATGGGGAATTCAGCGAGTTTTCCGAGGGCCGCAACTGGAAGTCATCGGGGCCTCCTGCCGAATCGGCGTCAAGCAAATTTTGTTCGGCCTGAGAGTCTTCGAGGTCAGCCGTTGTAAGAGTGCTGTCAACGTTATCGCGTCGCTCGTCAGAAGTGGCTTCGGTGTCCGTCAGGTCTTTTGGTTTGGGTAGAATGACGGCAGCGATGGATGGGGCGGCACTAGTTTGTGGATTCGCCGGTGAAGTTTTATTAGAGCTGGCGACTGTCGCTATCTCAGCCACCGGAGTTTGAGGCGACTGGACGGGAGCAGCTGCGGTTTGGGTAGTCGCAGTTTGTGTCGTCGGAGTTTCGAGCTTCGGAGTTTCGAGCTTC
>JBGSKR010000626.1:0-4612 GCA_041741135.1 Mariniblastus sp. | reverse complement strand
ACGAACTTCCCCCCAATGATGAATTCGTTTCTTTAGAAATCCCTCGAGCGATGCTGGTTCCGGTTTTGGCTGGACGAATGCCGAAGGTCAAGTTCTGGGTTCAGTCGGATCGCGCGACCGAACTGAATTTCGAATTGCGGGCCAGCTCGCGTGCCGACAGCTTCACGCCCGATCTCACGCTGGCAGCGAAAACAGTAAGTTTTCGAACTTCGCTGCCGAACTTCTCACGAAAAAGGCAACGAGCCTCGGTCGAGTCGGCTGCGGTTGGCGTGCAAGTTGCGACCTCCAAACAATCTGTGGAGCCGATACGCCGCAGCGGCCGATGGGTCGAAGTCGATTTTGAATGCGAAATTGAAACGAATCGTTACCTGATGGTTTGCCTGATGGAAAACTCCCATGCGACGGTCGCCTTGAGTGATCTGCGTTTGTCGGGCGTGATGTCCCTCTCAAGGAAAAAGAATGATCGCGTGAGCACCCAAGTCAAGCAAACTCCACCCGATGATATCGGAGTCGAGTCGTTTGAATTTTGGCTTCCGACGCGACGCCCCGATGGAAAAAATTTGGCG
The DNA here is from genome assembly GCA_041741135.1 of Mariniblastus sp. Classification (GTDB taxonomy): domain Bacteria; phylum Planctomycetota; class Planctomycetia; order Pirellulales; family Pirellulaceae; genus Mariniblastus. The sequence continues at coordinate 4,046 of JBGSKR010000626.1, read as the reverse complement.
GTCCAATTTGATCCGCCGCTTGATTGCTTTTCCGCCGAACAAGTGACGCGAGGGCCGGAACGCCCGACATCAGGGGCGAACGCCTGGGTTGCTAAACATGATGATCGCCAGCCCAGCCTCCAATTTGAATGGACTGAAGAAAGAACCATCAGTCAGATTGTGTTTGGTTTGGATACCGATTTTGATCACGGCATGGAAACACTCATGATGGAACATCCTGAGAACAAGATTCCTTTTTGTGTTTCGGAAATTAGAATCTTCGATCAAAACGATTCACTCGTGGCCCAACGGACGGACAACCATGAAACCCGACCAACATTCGAGTTTAAGAACCTCGTAACGCGTCAGTTGAAAATTGAGTTCACCCAGAGACACTCGGAAATTCCAGTTAGCGTTTTCCGAGTTCGGTTTTATTAGTTTGCCAAAGCTCGCCAAAGCCACGTCATCGTAGACAATCTTCCCCTACGACATGAGACATTCAAAATTCGCAATGCCATCTTTCGCCTGTAAAAAGTTACTGCAGGTCAGCCGGATGGAGAACCGAACCCCGATTTTAAGGATCATCCACATGCTTCATCCCAACCCACGATCACCGGTTGCCGCTTGGTTTCGCCGCCGAACGTTCATTCTCTCTGCATGGATTGTCTTGGCCTGCAGTTTCCCAGTCGTTGGGTTCGCTCAGCAAACATTCGAAAACGAAATTTATCGAATGACATTGAAAGACGATCATTCCGTTGAACTCGAATCGAAAGCGGACGGCAAACTTTCCGGGCAAACGGTTGTCTTCCAGCCGAGATTCCGCGTCGGTTTCAAATTTTCCGATCCAAAATTTGAACTGAAAGGACTGAGCTTTCCTTTCGTCTACACCGTGCCAACGTGGGTTGCGCGACCGGGAGCCAAGCAAATCGAGGGAGGCCAACGAGATTCCACACAAAGTGGCGAAGGCTTTGAAGACAACGTGCACGGAGCCAGCCTCCGCGGGCGTACGGTGAATCTATTCGAAGCGGCCAAGACGATTGATTTTGAATTAAAAGACACAACTCTTCAGGACGGAAAGATCAAATGGACATTCGAATCCAATGAAGGAGGAACTCTATCTGCCACCGTCGCACTGCCCGCCGGCCAACACGAACCCGTGTGTCAATTCAAATTTCAACCTGCTCGCGATGGTTGGTTCACGATCATCTATGCGGGTGCTCCCGTCACATCAGCAGGCGATCTTCAGGAAATCTGGCAACCACTGGCTTGGGCCGAAAAAAACCTTCCGCTTCCTGGCCAAACAACACTGGCGTTCCGCTGCCCCATCCCCACCACGCTGGTGCAGGCAAATGACGCTACGACTGGCGTCATCGCAGCGGCCGCCGAGATACCGTTCATGCCGCTGCCGACGCGAGACAACAGCCGATTTGCGGTTGGCGTTCGTGACCGAGATGGCAGCATCCGGCCGTGGATTTCGGCTCCAGCGTTTGGGATCGGCGAATCAAAAATGAAGGGCACTGAGAATTTTGAATTCAGCTTCCAGCTTTACGCGCGACCGCTGAAGATCCCGCAGGCTTTCGAAGACATTGGACGCCGGCAATTTCAGTTTCATGACTTCCGTCACAATGCGCTTGGCTCCACCAACGAGACCTTACACAACGTGATCGATTACGCGCTCAGCAAGTACTCGATGTGGAACGAGGAACTACGTGGCTGCGGCTATTCGACCGATGTTCCGGGCGGTGTGAAGAATGTCTCGTCGCTTCATCCGCTGAACCTCGCGATGTTGACCGATGATGAAACCATGTTTCGAACCCAGGCTCGTCCGATCATCGAGTACATGCTCAGCCGTGAGAAATTCCTGTTTGTCTTGGACCCCAAAGTTACCGCTCAAAACCCGTCGCGGAAATTACTCGGGCCTTGCGCCCCGCTTAGCGAACTGGTCGCGCTGCACCGCATCAGTGGCATGGACACCAGCCCCTTTTCGAGACTGGCGAAGCAACTGTATGGTAAAGACCGAATTTTGAATCTGGACACGGTGATTCCCGGCGATCGCTGGCAAGACCATTTGGCCATGTATCAATTGACTGGCGACGATCAACTGCTGCACAAGGCCAAAGCAGGCGCCAACCTGCATATTCAAGAAACGCTTTCCGGAAGTCGCACTCGAATTGCTGGCTTCTTCTGGAACCAATTCATCGCCGATTACATCCATCTGTTTGAACTGTATCAGGCGACTGGTCAACAGGAATACTTGGATGCGGCGCATCAGGGAGCACGACGTTTCGCCATGTTCTGCTGGCTCTGTCCGCTCGTTCCAACTGATGAAAATGTGCTGGTCAATCAGGGCGGGCTGGCACCTCACTATTATTACCTCAAACGTTATCCGCGCGAGCGTGTGGCGGAAGAAAAAGTACCGGCCTGGCGATTATCCGAAATTGGGCTCACGCCCGAATCTTCCCCCACCTGCGCCGGGCATCGCGCGATTTTCATGGCCCATCATGCGCCTTGGTTCATGCGGATCGCAGAAGTAACCGGCGACCGGTTTTTGGCTGATTTGGCAAGGCATGGCGTGATCGGTCGCTCGAAAAACTTTCCTGGCTATCACATCAACACCGCCCGCACGAGCGCTTATGAGAAAGTCGATTTTCCACTGAAGCCCCACTCGGCTCACTCCGTCAACTCGTTTCACTATAACCACATCATGCCGTTCGCGGTCAATCTGATCGACTACATGCTGGCCGACGCCAGTTACAAGAGTGAAGGGAATATCCATTTCCCAACCGAGTTCATCGAAGGCTATGCCTATCTGCAAAACAAATTCTTCGGACATCGTCGTGGCTCGTTCTACGGACATGAAGAGGTTCAGCTGTGGTTGCCGCGGGACCTGTTCGGCGAACTCAATCCTGAGCTTAATTGGATCGCCTGTTATGACCAAGGAAATCTTTACGTCGCGTTGATGAATCAAAGTCGAGAAACGCAAGTGGCGAATTTAAAACTGAATTCACAGCGGATCAAATCGACAGGTGAGTTAGTGGCCTCACGTTTAGATGGAAGTGAGGTTCCTGTCACGATCACAAACGTTGCCGAAATCCAAGTCGCTCCCGGTTCCATTGCGGCGATCAAGTTCGATAATCTTGAGCCTGTGATTCGTTTCAGCCAGCAGTTACAAGACACGGAAACCTGGAAGACGGATTATGCGGAGATTGGCGTCGGCAGCGGTCGCGCGATGCGGCTCGCTTTTGGAAAAGAGCAAACGTGGGTTTATGCTTACTTTCAGGGCGACGAGAAAGACATCCAATCGGTAACGCTTCGATACAAGGATGATCGATCGGATTGGAAAACGGTTAAAGACAGCAAGTATCCGTTCGAGTTCTCCATCGATCTTGCACTCGGAGCGACACGGTGGGAAGCCGAATTCATCGTTCACCCGCCGATTGGCGACCAGCAACAGGCAACCGTGAAACTTTCCAAGTAAGACAATGTGTAACCGTTCACGGCTATCAAGAAATGTCGTTTAACGGTTAGCCGCAAAAGCCGACTCGAACGCAGTCGGGAGGGGATCTTAAATGCTTGGCGATCCGTTTAATTTCCAGCCATTTGATCGAGGCTTTGAAGGCGTACCCGTTTTTGCTTGCTACCCAATATCGGGTCAAACCGGAAACGGGTACGCCTGCGAAACCTGCCCTTTGGGGCGCTGGCGCCCCCCATCAAGATCGCCGTTTTTACAAATACGCTCCCATCGCTTCCCTCAGGTTTCTTCGGCTGACCGTTAAACGAATGTGTTTCGTGAACGGTTACGGCAATGATTATCCGTTGACGAACAAATCCTTCGTTTCGACATTTCATAATTATTCCGTGGGTAATGGTACGCCATCGGCTTCGTTTCTCTCGTGTTTTTGCACTCAAATAGCAGGGCGCATGAATTTTTACGCTGCCCCTTCGTGTCGCAAATGCAAAGAATTTCGACGCAATTGCTTGTTTGAGGGCGCTGGTTCTCCACTTAGATTAAAAAGGTCGTTTTCCCGTAAATCAATCTTTTCAGCTTGGAGACCCGAACATGAATG
>JBGSKR010000625.1:0-3739 GCA_041741135.1 Mariniblastus sp. | reverse complement strand
GGCAGATTGAGTTCCAGCACTGAACCAGATGGGGCTATATATAATTCCCAACAATGCTTCCTCGGACGGCAAACGCTGAGCAACGTCTTGCAAGCCATCCGCAAATTGTTGTTCAGTTTTACGCTGGTAGTCGTTTAGCTTACCTGCCAACTGCAAACTGAAATCGTTGGCCGTAAGCACGCGAAGCCGGATTTTTCGAAAGCTTGATCGGATGGACGCTAACAAATAGATTTGCGCTCGATTCGCATTCTCAGCCCGATGGGAGGTGGAATCGAGTGTCGCCGAAGGTTTCTGATTGGAAGACGTAACGTTGAATGAACCTACCGAGAGAGTACTTAAATTTGGCGACATTGAAAACTGTGAAATCAGTGCGCGGTTGACGAGAGATTTGAGAGCGGGCTTCTGGCAATTCAGTGACGCATCGAGGCCAGGAGAAAAATTAGCGCGGCCATTGTTTGGGCTAAACATTAGAAATGAAACCAGCAACAGAAAACTGATTCTTGTGGAAATCCTAGTCATTAATTTTACTCCATCAGGCGATCATGAAACGATTCCGTTCAAATTTCGCGCGAGATTCCATTCAAGGCTGTTCGTGGACTTGATCTCTTCATTTGAAATGAAAAGATACTCTGAACGTTAATTGCTATCGGGCGACGAGAAACTCTGCCTATTGGAAAAAAGAAAACAGTTAGCGAAACTAGAACAAGGATTGATTCATTTAGCACTTGGCGCGATCATAACGAAGCGATCGATCTTGCCAGCGTTTTTTGGACTTTAGTGGAAATAATTTTAGAGAGACCTAACCCATGAAAAATATCATCTCGAGCGTTTTTTCGGCAATCGTCGGAGCCATTGTAACTTTGAGCTGCACACTGAACTTGCCACCGATCACAAACACCACAACGGTAGGAGTTCCTGCAAGCACTTCCCATCCACCTTTGACACAGCAACCTTTTGCCCAACCCAATGTTCCGTTGAATGTTCAGCCCATCGTTCCACCGATTGTTGGCGGCGTTCCAAACAACGCAAATCAGCGTATGTTTTCCGAGGACGAGCGAATCAACATATCCGTTTACGAGAAGGTCAACCGAAGCGTCTGCAACATCGACACGGCGGCCCAAAAAGGTGCCTGGTTTTTAGGCGGTCAGCAAATTCAAGAAGGCTCGGGTTCGGGGTGGGTGCTCGACCAACAGGGGCATATTGTGACCAACCATCATGTGATCGATGGCAGCGACGTTGTGACTGTGACTCTTTTTGAAGGCGATCCTTTTCCCGCACGAATCGTTGGCAGCGATCCGCAAAACGATATCGCCGTTCTCAAGATCGACGCACCCGCCGAGTTGTTGTTTCCGGTTGATCTGGGAAAGTCTGACACGCTTCGCGTGGGACAAAAGATTTTTGCCATCGGCAATCCTTTCGGATTAGAACGAACGATGACGGTTGGCATTGTCTCAAGCCTTGAACGGTCGTTGCGATCAAAAAGCGGTCGCTTGATGAAGGCGATCATCCAAGTCGATGCGGCTCTCAATCAAGGCAACTCGGGCGGTCCGTTGCTGGACAGCAATGGGATGCTGATTGGTATGAACACCGCCATCGCGACGCGGACTGGCGAGAACACTGGCGTCGGTTTCGCGGTGCCCGTCAATACGATTGGTCGGGTCATCCCGCAGTTGCTGAAATTTGGCGAGGTTCGGCGCGCATCGCTGGGGATCGAGTTGTATTGGAAATCTGATCAAGGGTTGGGCGTGGCGCGAACAATCGAAAATGGTCCTGCTGCTCGCGCCGGCTTGCGAGGATTGAAAGTCGAAAGAAAACGTGTCCGTGTCGGTCCGCAAATTTTCGAAACGTTGCAAGCCGACAAGAGTGCCGCCGATCAAATATTGGCAATTGAAGGAAAGCGAATTACCAGCACGGATGACTTGCAGGAAGTTCTTGATCAATACGAGCCTGGCCAAACGGTCGATCTGACGGTGTTGCGAGGTGGAACAACGTTGTCAGTTCCCGTCACGCTTGGCCTCGATTGAAAGGCGATTGAGCGAACGGAAGAAAACTTATTCTTCAGTGGGACTCGACAGCGTCTCCCTTTATGTAAGGGAATTCTGGAGAATTCTACTACTGAGGTATGAAGTTCTTTGGTTTCGGTATCTACTTCGTTGTCACTGTTTTCTCACCATCCGTTACAACCACAATCGTCTAGCAAATCATGATCGAACGACTAACCATTTTTGGCGTGGGACTGATAGGCGGTTCGCTGGCGCTCGCTCTTAAGCAAGCGAACTACTGCCAACGAATCGTGGGTTGCAGCCGGCAGGCAGATCACTTGCAGCGGGCCGTCGAACTGGGCGTGATTGACGAATGGACGCTTGACCCGGCGGAAGCCGTTGCTGGAGCGGACGTTGTGTTACTTGCGGTTCCCGTGGGTGCGATTCGTCCGGTGCTGGAATCCATTAAGGATCATCTCGAAACGAAAACGATCATTACCGATGCCGGCAGTTCTAAAGCGAGTGTGGTGGCGGCCGTCCAAGAAGTGTTTGGTGATGTTCCGGAAAACTTTGTGCCTGCCCATCCGATTGCTGGTCGAGAGAAAAGCGGTGTCGAAGCCGCCATCGCTAATTTATACCACGACCACAAGGTCATCTTCTGCCCGTTGAAAAATACGTCCGCCCGGGCCATCGAAACGGTGACGAAAATGTGGCAGGTGACTGGCGCGACCGTGGAAACTCTGGACGTCGAACAACACGATCAAGTCCTGGCGGCGACGAGTCATCTGCCACATGTGTTGGCTTATTCGTTAGTTAACACGTTGGCAGACACCGATTATGTTGACGAAATTTTTCGATTTGCTGCGGGCGGCTTTCGTGATTTTTCTCGCATCGCGTCGAGCGATCCGATCATGTGGCGAGACATTTGTTTAGAAAACCGAGCGGCGATTCTAGGTGCTTTATCCGAATTCCAAAATAACTTGGCAGAGTTAAAAACGATGATCGAGAAATCGAATGCGGATGGATTGCTGCAAGCTTTCCAGCACGCGAAAACGATCCGCGATTCCCATGTGCGATAGAAATGAGGCTTGAAACAGGTGCGAGGCAAGTTGAAAGTTCTCTTCAAGTCCCAAGTATATTTCCGGTGGAACTTTAGTTAGAATGGAAGCCGAGGCTTTCCACCTCATTGCCATTTGCGTCCCACTCTTTTCTTTTCTGTTGGCTCACCACACCACCGGAGGATTCCATGCCGATTATTCTTGTTGTAGACGACTCAGAAACTGATCGACAACTTGTCGGTGGACTCTTGAAACCGAAACTGGACTGGATCGTTCAGTATGCAAAAGATGGTCAAGAAGGAATCGAAATGATTGGCCAGATTTTTCCCGATGTGGTCGTGACCGACTTGCAAATGCCAAAGATGAATGGGATCGATCTGTGTCGACAGTCAAAAGCGGAGCATCCGCATGTTCCAATTATTTTAATTACGGGAAAAGGCAGTGAGGAATATGCTGTCGAGGCGCTCGAAGCGGGAGCTGCCAGTTATGTTCCCAAAAGTGCCCTCGCCGGATCTTTGCTCGATACCGTGGAACAGGTGCTGTCATTTGCTCGACATGATCATTCGCAAACACGATTACTCAAGTACACCACCAGTACTCGCTACCAATTCAATTTGGAAAATGACCAAACGCTGATTCCGACCTTGATCGATTTCTCCGGGCAAATGATGACGAATCTGGGGCTTGGTGATCAATCGA
>JBGSKR010000624.1:0-4899 GCA_041741135.1 Mariniblastus sp. | reverse complement strand
AAATTGGCCGAAATTAAAAGCGAGCAGCAAACGCTGTCGCAGACCAATCAATCGCTTGAAGACTCACTTAAGGCTGCGGAGGAAGAGTTGACGGCTTTAGCAGAATTGAAAACCGAATCGGAAGAATTGCGATCTCAATCTATTAGATGGCAGAACGAGATTGAAGCGTTGCAATCTAAAAACGAACAACTCCGATCCGATGCAGAATTGCTGCAAATGAAGAATCATGAACTGTCGAGTCAGCTCGCCAATTTCGCGGACCAACAGACTAACTACGAATCTTTGGCTGCCGAACTGGAAACAATAAAAGTAGAGAGGTCGGAACTTGGCAATCGCATTGTGGAACTGGAGGCGGTCGCGACGAAGTCCGTGGAAGACGCCGCAGAAACGGTTGCGATGGAGCAGCAACGATCGGAACAGCTTGCCAAGGAACTTTCTCAAAAATCTGCCGAGAGTGCAGAGCTTGTCAAAAAACTGAATGCGACTCAGCGAGCGCTTTCCGCAAAAGAAGCCGAATTGGAGTCGGCTACCGTGGCCGCATCCAATTCGCGCACGGCTAATGCAAATTTAGCTGCCGCCGCGGCTTCGCTAGAAGAGGTAGACCGTGTCGTAAAAGAAAAATTTACCAAGCTCTATCGCTCGTACGAGCGTGAACGAAAACTTCGGAAAGAATCGGAGCAAAATTTATCAGAGGCTGAAAAACAGCGAGAAATCGTTTCCCAAACGCTTGCCCAATATAAACAGGAGTTGGGAGTTGCCAAACCTGAATCTGCGTTGAAATCAGATTCTGAGGCCGCAAAAAAACTCGCAGCAGTGGAAAAGCAACTGGAATCGATCATGGAAAGTCGCTCCGAGCTTCAGAAAAAATTGTTGGCCGCTCAGAAAGCCAACCACGACCTTCAAGCGAAGATTGCAGAAAAGAAGACTCCCTCAAGCTCTGGATCGACTGCGCCATCGAAGAAATCAGGTGCTTTTTCAAATTCTGCCTCGCTCAGTGAGCTAGCCAACGATCCCGATTCGGTGTCATTGGGCGATTTGACCGGCGATGCCGATGAAGATTCGTTTTCACTTTTTTTGGAAGACGAAAACTAGATAACTGAGCTTCATTCACGCTTTCAATTCGTCTATTATTTGAGAAAGTAAGTTACTTTCTGGAATAACGGACCATGGATGGAATGCGAATATATACTCCCCTTATCATGGTTGGAGTGTTGCTTTTGGCTTGCGATGGATGTGCCAAGTCGTCGCTCGATAACTTGTTTCGCCGTGACGTCTCTGACGACGCTGGAAATTTTGCGACGAGCCAATTGAGTTCGGAATCAGATGCTTCTTCCGCTGAGGCAGTTTATTGGCACGAATCTTGGGAGGCAGCGGTTTCAGAGTCGCGTGTCAAGGGACGACCGATTGTGGCAGACTTTACTGGAAGCGATTGGTGCCATTGGTGCACCAAGTTGAAGCAGGACGTTTTTGAATCCGCGACGTTTCGCGAATGGGCGAGAGAGAACGTCGTGCTTCTCGAAGTTGATTACCCCAAACGCAAACCGCAGGCGTCTGACATTAAACTTCAAAACGAACAACTCGCAACTCGGTATCGTATTTCTAGCTACCCGACTGTTTTGATGCTGGCTGCTGATGGTCAAGTCATCGGCCAAGTAAAGTATCAAAAAGACATGTCAGCGAAGTCTTGGGTACAACAAGCCGACGCTTTGCTGATTCCCTAATTTTTTAACCCAAAAGAATTCCAATACGGTTCCATCCTGTTATGGGTAGTCGCATCAAATTCTCGAACGGGCGCCGGTTGGTCGACGACGTAATCAGAATCGCGAAAACTTTCCCGTCGGCTGGCTTGTACGGCGATTTTGATGCCGGACCGGTGACGCAATTGCGTCGCTTGACTCGCCCCAAGATTTCCTGGAACGTTCTGTATATGAAGGCGTATGGAATTGTCGCCGCCCGCACTCCTGAATTGAGACAATGCTATGTCGGCTTTCCCCGAGCGCATTTGTATCAGCATGACCAAGTTGTCTGCATGTTGACTATCATCCGAGAGTTTGAAGGTGAGAATCGACTTTTCTTCGCCCGCTTCAACAATCCTCAAGACGAGAACCTCGACGAACTTCAGGCTCGATATGATTACCTCCGAAAGGCTCCTATCGAAGAAATCAAACAGTTTCGCCATCAAATCCAGTTTGCCAAAGCACCGCGACTGCTAAGAAGTCTCGCATGGTGGATCATGTTCAATCTTTGGCCGGCCAAACGAGCCAGTCACATTGGAACCTGTGGGATGAGTCTGTCAGGGTTCAAAGGCGTTTATGGAAATCAACATTTGGGGCCACTAACAACGATTCTGGGAACCGACGCGCTGCCACACAAAGGAATTAGTCGGTTGATGCTGACCTTTGATCATCGGGTTCTCGATGGCACTCCGGCTGCGTCGATCTTGCAGGAAGTTCATCAAGTTCTACTGGTGGAAATCAAGCAGGAATTGGCGGAACTGGTTCAATTCGATGAGAGCAACGTTGATGAGTTGGAATCAAGTCCTCAATCTAAACCGGAAGCATCCGCAAAAGTTGCTTGAGTAAGTAGCGTTGCTTTCGATCAGAATCTTCGTGAATCGCCGCATCTCCAAATGTTTTGGCCTCCTCGGCATTAGCCAGCATTCCGCACACAATATCTTCGACAAGCTTTGATCGACTGACTCCGTGTATCGCTGTCCAACCTAAGTCTATTTTGAAACAACCCGTTGTTTGCCTTGATTGCCATCATTCTTTTCGCTGTTTGCCTTGATCGTCATTCAATTTTAGGTTCCATGGGGAAAGCTGACATAGAGATGTCGCCCTGCGTCTGACTTCTCCACGGTGATCGAGTATTTCAGTTGTTGCCGCAATTTCTTGATGGGTTTTTCTGATGACACGATAATCGTGCGCGGATGTTGTTCCAGAAATTCGCACAACTCTGGGACTTGGTCATCTTCAAACTGAAAACATGCGAATCTCGGCAGAACCATCTCTGCTCCTTGGCAATTGCGCTCGAAAAACACGACAGGCAAATTCTCATTGCCAGGCAGCGACCGAAGTTCTTGAGAAGCATCGTGAATTGAACGCCTTTCGGCAATCTCGGGAACCAGCAAGTGAATGCCCGAAAAAACAAAGCCAAAACATAAGGCAGCTAAACATACCCAGGGTTGTATCGAAGGAAACCGCTCGTTTCGACGCGCCAATACTGTCAGACCGGCCAAGGCCGCGAGCGCAATTGCAAGCCACCAGACGCTGATTGGCTGCTCTCGCAATCCGAATCCCACGACTAGAATGATACAAGCGCAGATTACCGCAATGCCAATCGAGGCACGTTGAGGAAGCGTCTCTATGAATCGATAGCGCTTTGGGAACGTCCCCCGTGATGACGTATGCGGCGTTTCCGCGTTCAGGTGCTGGGAAGAAGATAAGGAATCGCTGATCAATGCAGCAAAAATTCTTCGGTCCAACATAGAGCCGGCCAGCAAACACAAAGGCGGAAATGCCGGCAAAATGTATGTCGGCAATTTTGACTCCGCCATTGAAAAGAAAATCAACACCCAAGCGGCGCACAAAAACAGAAAACCTTGGGATGGTGTGCGCGACAATCGCTCTAAGTCACGCGTGAATAAAAACCGAGTCAGCGATGGCAAGAGGTAGGACGCGGGAAACATCACGAGCAAAATCGCTGGCAGATAATACCAAAATGGCTCCCGATGATTGAATGCGTCGGAAAACCTTACGACATGATGTTTCCAGAAAAAATAGGTCAAAAAATCTGGATGAACGATCGACGTCGCCAAAAACCATGGCGTGGCAACCAGCAACATCGGAGCGAAAAATTTCCACCAACCAATATTTCGCAACAGAGCAAAATTTCCGTTCAACCATACCCAACCGAGTAGCGGCGGGACTGTCAAAACCAGCACGATGGGACCTTTGATCAACAGGCCAACACCGGCGACCAGTCCCGCCAATGCCAAACTTAGCCAGCCCAATTTCAGATGCTGCGTCTGAATGGCGTTATGCAATAACAGCCAAATTGACACAACACAAAATGTTAAACTCGCGTCCATCGTCACGTAACGACCAGCCAATACGAACCCGCAACTAAGAAGTAACAGCATTGCCCCGACATACGCCGCTCGAAAACCAACCAGTCGACGTCCCAATCCGAACGTGATAAGGACGGTCAGTAGTGTGGCGATCGCACCCGGCAGCCGAGTTGCAAACGGGCTGACACCAAGACACCGGTAACTGGTCGCGATCGCCCAAATTTGCAGCGGCGGCTTGTCCCAATAGGGTTCGCTGCCCAATGTCAATGACAACCAATCTCCTGATTCAAGAATATTCATCGCCAATTGTGCATTCCGCGCCTCGTCAGGCTCGAATAGTGGGTAGCTCAAACTACCAAACAATAAACCACAAGCGACAAGGATTAGTACGGCCCACGTCACCAATTGAACGGTGGGTTTTGGATTTTTAAAAAATGCTGGATCGTTTTCTTGGCTGGCAGGAAACATTACTTGCCGCCACCAAAACCGAATCACATTTTGGTAGGCATTGAGGTACTGAGTCAGACTGGAAAATAGATGTGAAAACCCGCGAAATCGAGGGAAACGTTTCTCGCCTCTCTGATTCTCAATACCGGTTCCGTCCGCAGACTGCGACCGCGAACTCCCTCCAAACGCACAGCGGTGCGATTCGATCTCTTCAACCGGAAAACCATTCAGTTTCACCAACGCCAAAAGCTGCCAAACCTTGGAAATTTTTTCGCGCGACGAGTGTACTTCATTTTCGCCGCAGTCATGACGCACGTCGGTATGCATCACTTGAATCGCTTCTTGCTTGGGCAGTACGACAAAACCTTGATCAAACTCCAACC
>JBGSKR010000623.1:0-3042 GCA_041741135.1 Mariniblastus sp. | reverse complement strand
TTGCGTCGAGCGACCGCAAAAGCGAGTGATCTCGGCTTTCCATTGCGACTTCAGCGACGCCGGTGTGATCACCAACACGCGCTTGATGTCAGCCATTCGCGCGAGCAATTCCGCGACACCGATGCCTTGAATGGTTTTGCCCAACCCCATGTCGTCAGCGAGAATACAGCGCCCCGCTCCGACGGCGAATGCGATTCCGTCTAACTGATACGGCAACAGTGTCGCGTTGAGCAGCTCCGTTCGCAGCGGATGAGTCTCGGGAGCTTCACGAATTTTCTCGCACTCGGCATGAAGTCGTTTCTGCGTTAGTCGTCGCCCGATGAAATCCTCTGCGTCGGGATAAATCCAAACATCAAAACCGGCTTGTTGAAGTGCTCCAATTCGCGTCATCGCATCGTCGGCGTCGGTGATCGGCGTTTGATCCGCCGTGTCCACGATTTCTTCGATGCGATCATCGGCTTGAAACGGCAGGTTGAACAACAGCCCACGCTGCTTGCCATAGCTGAGTCGCAGTGAAACATGTTTGCGGCGATAAGGTTTATCGAGTTCGGCGGCACTGAAACGTTTTGGCAGTTTTGCGAGCAAGTGCAGAATGTGTTTGCAGGTACCGAGCGAGTTGGTGCGAAAATCAGGACAAGTGCAGAATGCGTTTTCACCGTCTTTGTTGCGGATCGAAACTCGGTAGCTGCGACCGGAATTGGTACTGGTCACAATATAATCGGCCCACGGGTTCGCTGGGTTGGTCGAACGCACGCTCATTTTTTCTTCGAGTGCCCGTTTCTCACGATCTGCCAAAGCTCGCGCGAGCAATTCCTTTTCGGTCAAATTTTCCAGTGGCACCGAATCGTCAGGTGGCTGAGCGAAACCGAGAACGCTTTTCGCGTCGAGCAAAAAATCAAGTGCCGCCCCAAGGTGCTCGCAATGAGCTTCGCAGCGATCACAATTAACATTCAGTTGTTTCGCGCGAGCCGATTGCAATGTCAACGACGCGACGGCGACACCGCCTTCTACCGCTGGGTCTTCAACGCGAACACGAAACAAGTCACCGCCGAGAAATACATCACGATCCGATTGGATTTCAAATTTCTGTCCACCGTGCCGGATGAGCGTCGCACCGTCTTCGCCGAGCAATTGGCAGGCTTGGTAGAAAGTCAGCGAACCGAGTCGCGGATGGAAAACGTTCTCCTTTTTCTGGCGAGGAGAAGTTTTCTTGGTGGAGTCGGGAGTCGTTTTTTGGCTGAGAGATTTCTTGCCGGTTTTCTGAGAATCTGTTTTCGTATCCATCGCTGGTCGTCCTTGCTAGTTGCCGGTTTGTTTGATTGGACTTCGTCCCGTTGAAGCTCATCCCATCGAATAAGAGTATTAGAACAATTGTGATCCGTATCGCCAATCTTAGAATTTGTTTTTAAACGGTATATCCGGTAACTGGTTTCCATTCGCATCGTCGTTTAGCGGACCGCAGCGGCACGCATTTCCCGCGTTGTTATGTGCAAATTTGTTAAGCGAGTATGTTCACCGCCAGTGGCGGAAACACGAGTTAGGAGTGCTCGATCAATAACTGTCCGAAAGTGTCAGATCGTTTACTAACTTAGGTTGCTCTTGCGAAGCCAAACAAGACACTAAATGATCGAACGGTACTTAGCCACGGGAGTGGCGGAAGCAAATAGCCCACGGCGTAAGCCGTGGGATTATGAAAACAGAAAAAAAAGCCCCGGCGAGGGGCGACAGCATCGATGCTGATGTTGTATCGCCTCTACCGAGGCTTGCAGGTAGGTGGGGTGCCTGATGCCCATGGCTCACGCCATGGGCTAATCGCTACCGCCTCTGCCGAGGCTGATTTTCCTTGCGGAAACTAAACGGCTTACGCTGTTCCGCCAAAACATTGAATTTCATTCTCATATCCGAACGAACGAAGTTCCACTCAGCCGGCGCACGAGGCGGCGAACTTCCAAGACACTGATCGTGGACAGCACGCGGGCGACGGGCAACCCGGTTTGGGCGATGATCCGATCAAAATCAGTCGCCTCAAGCGAGATCGCATTGAGCACTTGCGTTTCCTGTTCCGATAGCTTCAGTTCCGCTGGATGACGAATCGTGGATTGATCGTCTCGTGTGGTCGGAGTTGCCAATGGGCCCAGCTCTTCCAGAATGTCATCGACGCTTTGTACCAATTTCGCACCATCGCGAATCAGTTGATGACAGCCGCGCGACATGCGGCTATCGATGCGACCGGGAACGGCAAAGACTTCGCGTCCTTGTTCCATCGCCAGTCGCGCGGAAATAAGTGCCCCGCTGCGGTCACTGGCTTCGACGACAATCGTCCCGAGGCAAAGTCCGGTAACGATTCGGTTGCGGCGAGGAAAGCAGCCGGTTTTCGGTGCGCTCAGCGGCAAAGCTTCCGATAGCAAAGCGCCTTGATTGCGAACTTCAGCAGCAAGGTCGGCATGTTCGGGCGGATACATATTCAGAATTCCGCCGCCAAGTACGGCCAGCGTTCTACCACCGGATTTCAACGCGCCTCGATGAGCCGCCGCATCGATGCCGCGAGCAAGTCCCGAGACAATCGTGAAACCAGCCATCGACAATTGTCGCGCAAGAGATTCAGCGACCGTCAATCCGTAATTCGTCGCGTGACGGGCACCCACAATCGCGATCGCAATCGAATCGACGGCGAGCAGTTCACCTTGAGCGAACAGAATATTGGGCGGATCGTAGATTTCTTTCAGTGGCGTTGGATAGTTGTCGCTGGCAGGATCGAGAATTTGAATCTGGTGTTCGCGACAGAGTTTAAGCGTAGGCCGTATGTCAATTTCTGTTTTGGCAGAAGCGATCCGAGAAACGAGAGCTTGGCTAACTCCAGCCACATTGCGGAGATCGGAGGGTGCGGCGTCGAGAACGTTTTTAGCGGAGCCAAACCGCTCGATTAAGTCCGCAAAGATTCTGGGCCCGATGCCTTTTACCAAATCAAGACGCAGCGTCGCGTCTCGTTCGCTCATGGAAGGAGAGTCATTGGAAGCGATGTTTGAGGAATCGTCGGAAGCG
>JBGSKR010000622.1:0-2366 GCA_041741135.1 Mariniblastus sp. | reverse complement strand
CAGCGCTGCCGCGATTCCGTGTCCGACGACGTCAGCGGCAATGATGGCCATTTTGTTTTGGCCGAGTGGCACGTAATCGAAATAGTCCCCGCCGACTTGTTGCATGGGACGATAGTAGGAAAAGAACCGATAGTTTTTCAGTTCAGGAGCCTTTTGGGGCAGGAAGCGTTGTTGCAATTCATGAGCGAGTGCAAGATCGGCGATCAGGCCGCTGGTCTTTTTGGCTTCCTCAAAAAGATCACTTTTCTGGATCGCGAGACTGGCTTGCATCGCGACCGTGACAAGAGTTTCCAAATCGTCTTTGGTGAACGCGATGGACTGCTTCAGCGTATCGAGTTGGACGACGCCGATGGCTTCGTCTTTGGAGTTGATCAACGGCGCACACATGATCGAGCGGATGCGGAAGTCCACGATACTTTGCGCCATGTCGAAACGATCATCCGTAGCGGCATCACTGGAGAGAATGGGGACTTTGGTGTCGATGACTTGATCAACGATGGTGCGACTAACTCGAATTTGCTCATCGTCACGAGGGCGTCGCGATTTGAAACCTTGGGGGATCAGTTTGCCACCTGGGCCGCGAAGGATAATGAAACCACGGTCGGCTTCGGTGAATAGATCGAACAAGAAATCGAGTATTTTTTCGAGGATTTCTTCTTGTTGAACAGATTCGCTGAGGGCGTAAGCGATTTTGGTGAGCGCCGTCAATTTCGCTTCCGCGCCAACATGATTGAAGGTGCGGGCCTGGTGGGAGGGAATCTCCAGCTTCGACATGACCTTGGATGAGCTCACGTCGCCGTCGTCGAGCATAATCGAACTGGGCGACTTCAATCCCACAGAATGTTCGGGTTTTTTCAAAGTTGGCAACTGTTGTTTCGCAACATCGGTGTCTGGATCCGACGTAAGAAATACCAATGAAACATCGCAAATTTGAATCACGGATTTGTCAAACAGCTTCGCACGTTGGTTGATCTGGCTGTTGTTTAAGAAAGTACCATTGCGGCTGTTTAAATCTTCAATGAAGTAGTCGCCTTGATCATAAACGACTCGCGCATGCTGTCTGCTGACGGATGCATCGTCGATATGGATTTCACAGCCAGGGTGACGTCCAAGGATAACCGGCTTGTCTGAAAGTAAAAATTTCTTTTTGAGTACCGAGTCATCGGCGGAAGTGAGAATTGCCATGAGGCCGTACGCCAATAGAAGGAATGGAAGCGAAACCTTATTCTATTGAATTGGAATCCTGACGCAATCAGCAGGAAAACAGTTCAACAAGATGACCGTCGGGGTCATAGAGATAGATTTGTCTGATTCCGTCGGGTCGGGTCTGCGGACCGGCAGCGATTGGAAGGCCCGCAGCAATAATTTGCGGCAACGCTGTGTCAACGGAATCAATTCGAAATCCGAAATGATGCCCGCGAGGAATCGATTTTACCTCGCGATCGCCCCAACCGGGAAGACCTGCCATCTCACTGGTGAGAGTGGCGTGAATTTGGAAATTTCCAACCGAGAACCAAGCTCCAGGAAAATCGAAGTTTGGGCGCTTGGCTTCCTGCATCCCGAGTTGCCCGACGTAAAACTCACGAGTGGCTTCGAGATCAGAAACGATGATTGTGAGGTGATCGGCGAATCGAACTTGCATAGACTTTTGTTTAATTTGCCGTTAACGACCAAACCATTTCTGATGTTTGAGAAAGCATTCCGACCAACTAACGATAGAATTCGAGACCGAGTACCAACCCATGGAAGAACATATCGTCCTTGTCGCTAGAATCGGTTCCGAAGAATGGTGTCAGCACGCCTGGGATATTATCGGAAGTGGTAAGTACGTCTCCGAGATGTAGTGCTTGATAGCCGATGCGAAACCGGGAGCGACGATTGATCTGGTAGTGGCCCAATAACGACACTTCCAGCGATGTCGAAAAAGTGGAACTGTTGTCTTCGTTGTCGATGAAACGAGTGCCAAGTTTGGAAGCACTTCCTTGAAATTGATTCAGGTTCGCATAGATACCACCCTTTCCAATTCCGGATAACGACATTCGATACCCGACATCGTAAAACAATTCCGTTCCAATATGAACACCGAACAAATGGTTGTCAGCAGACATACTAAAGTTTCCGGTTTCGCCAAGTAGATTTTCGCTATCAAGGCTGTACTCGTCGGCAACATAAATGTAGCGAAACCCTGCGAACGATTTAACTACGTCCCAACCCCAGCTGGTTCGGTTCAATTCGACGCTATGCAAGTCGGTTGATTTTCGCTCGACCTGACTTACTGAATCGAAAAACGGGCTGGCTTCATCGGCGGCAAAGAAGCTCGAAACACCGAATAGAGCACGCATCCGCCCGAGAGCGTCAACGCGGGA
>JBGSKR010000621.1:0-6126 GCA_041741135.1 Mariniblastus sp. | reverse complement strand
TGCCGCGGCGAGTTTCTCTTCCACCGCGCCGGACTTATCCACCAACAGCCGCCAGCCAAAGCGAAACATTGAAACCTGTTTCCAAATCTCTTGACCAATCTCAACCGCCAGTGGTTCGGACTCCGCTTGAACGATCGGCCAAATCTCGTCTCTGATTAACGGCACCAACTGCTGTTCGACGAGTTCCGCTTGATAGCGATCGCCAATTTTCTGCAATCGCTCGCTCCGCGCCTCGAAAGCGTTCTTGAAATCTTGTTTGAGAATCTGGCTGGCTTCTCGCAACGAATTCTCGACGATCGGTCGGATCGCGCGCACAATCTCTGTTTGGTTTTTCGAATAGGAAGCAATGATCAGTTGTGCAAGCTCCGCCCGTTTCTCGGGAGGCAGCATGGTCTTGAGCACCCATTCCGTCGATTGTTCAGCTTCGTGATAAAACAACTCGTCGCCAACCGCAATTCGAGGAGCACCGCCATAAAAGGTGACGAATGCCGTCTCCGTCCAAACCGGATTTTTCTCAGTCGAAACTTCCGACTCGACACGCGAAACAAACCCGATTGGTTCGTACTCGGAAGAACCGGCCATGAACACCAGATCTCCTCGACACACGATTTGTGGTGCATCGAATTCGATTTTTACGTCATAACGTTGTTGGCCAAGAAAGTTCACCAACTGGGCGGTTGCGGTAGGAGCCTGCGACATCGTGCGCTTCGCGAGCATTACGCTCCCGCCGATGACGCCGAGCCAGATGAGTAGTCCAACCGTGACCCAAGTTTCAAAGTGATTTCTCATGGTTCGAGAGCTTGCCTGATCTCAGGTTATTATCTTCTGCGATTGCGAGAGTACGATTAATTTATCTTACAGCACAGAAGCTGGAAGCCTATGCCACATTTGACCTAACACAGGCTTCTAGCCTGTGGGTCTATTGGATTGGATTCTATCTGTTCTTGTTTTAGATTAAGTTAATAGTTAGCCAGCTATTGTGCTTCACCTTTTCCCCCAACGAGGATTGCGATGAATTCCCATTTTACAGGCCTTGTCGTGGCCGCCGCCGTTGTCGGCAGCATGTTGGGTTTAATGACGCTCGCCCAAGAGCAATCGATTGATCCGCCCCGGACCCAAGCGGTTCAAGATCTTACGCAGAATCGAACCGCTCATCTACCGCCCGCTGACGTTCTGAAAATGGCACTGGACCCCATGGCGGCCGATCGAATGGACGCCATCTTGCAACTGGGTGACACGCCAGGCGATTTGCAACAGAGTGTTCCGCGACTTGCCGAACTTACCATTGATGATGACGAAATGATTCGGATCGCGGCCGAGCTTGCTTTGGTGGAAATTGGACTCGACGGCGCTGCCAAACTTAAGGCACTAATCGATTCGGACGACCCGCAGAAAATCTCCGCAGCTTGCTCGGCGCTCAAGCAAACGGGTGGAGCGGCAAAATCGTACTTGCCGCAACTGAAAAAATTGTTGAACAGCGGCGACGGCCTGAAACGCAAACAAGCGTTAGTCGCTCTGGAAGGCGGAGGGCCGGACACCGTGGCCGCCATGGACGAATTGATCGAGTGTCTTGATGACGCCGATTTCAATATTCAGTGCATAGCTTGCCGCGTGTTGGAAACTCTCGGACCTGACGCGATCCCGGCCGAGGACCGATTGTTGCAATTGCTGGCGGAAGGCAATCCATCATCTCGCAGTTGGGCGGCAATTGCGCTAGGCGCGATTGGACCAACCGATAAAACGGATATCGCAAAATTGTTGGCCGCCAATCTCAAATCGCCGATCCACGTCGAAAAAGAACGAACGCTAATGGGGCTGGCCAATTTAGGCGCCGAAGCGACTTCGGTGGCTGACGCCGTCCGCGCTTTGATGGAAGACCATAGTAAGAATGTCATGCCGCAAGCGGCGTTCACTTATTGGAAAATCACCGATGATCCAGAACTTCCTCTGTTGACCTTGGGTAGTTTGATCGGAAGTCAGACTTACGGGGATGCCGCTATTGAGCTGGCAGGAAAAATGCAGTCGGTCGCCACGCCGCTGGCAGAAGCAATCTCAGCACGACTCAGTGACCCTGAAGACGCCACTCGCGAAACTGCGATCATCGCGCTGGGCAACATCGGACCTTCAGCTGCCAAACAGGCTCCCGCAATTGAGAAATTGCTGAGCGACGAAGACGCGTTGATTCGTTACGCCGCCCGCGAGGCGCTCAAACAGATTCGCTAGCATGCAAGCCCTTTTCCGAAATCGCTATCGGAATAAACGGCAAAATTTCCTAAACCTCTACAACCGTCAAAGTCGATGGTGGAAGGGACGGAGTCGTCTCCCAAGTATCCAAGGTAGGAATCCATGCTAGCTCTCAAATCAAAACTCTCTTTGGCTGTTCTGGTCGGATCACTTTCGATAGGCAACCTTAACTTGTTGGCTCAGCAAACTCCGTCGCAGCGTTACGAGCCAGTTCAACAGAACCCCATGCGTCAGAATGCCAACACTATGGCGCCGCCTTCGGTTCACATCCCACAGACTGGCACGCGTCAGCTATCCAACTCAGTGTATCACGGTGCGGCGAACCCTCACGCTCCGAACAGTTCTGACGCGGCCCAATTTACGTTCTCTGATATGGCTTCTCAAGATCAGACTCCGTCCAACTTTCAGCCCGGCTCGATCCAACAAACTGCGTACGAAATCAACGAAAACGGTGAACCGATCGTTCCTGAAGTTCTTGCTGCACCAAAATTCAAACCTGCCGCAACTTCCACCAATCCCGTCGTAACTTCTTTTCAAGCATCAACGAAATCGCCCGCCACCTCTTCCACAACTCCAAACGCTCTCGCAACCTCATCGCATGGAATCGAACCAAGACGGACTCCTGAATCGTTCGCACCTCAGATGAATCAAATGCGAACTGGAGCCACTCAAGCAAATATTCCCGGTTCACCATCGACGCAGAAACCAGCAACGACATCGCCTCACAATCCGCGGATTGCTCCGGACGATTTTGGGTCAATGAATCCAATTCGCAGCACTTCAACTAAACCTTCGGCAGCTAACCAGCTGGCAACACCGAAGGCACCGACTACTTCTGCCCCGGCGGCATCCGTTGCTGCCGGGCCAACTGCTCAAGTCGCAACCACGTCCCCCACCAGCAATGAATCCGCCAGTGAGTTCATCGCGAAACTGAATTCGACAAAAGCCACTCCAGCAACTACGGGAGCAGGCAATCCAAGAGCTGAAAACAGTTCGACTCAACCGCCAGCGACCATGTTGGTTCCCCGACAACAGGAAGCCATCTCTGACTCGCAAGTCCGAACGGTCTCTGCTGAATCAGAAGCCACACAGAACGCAACCATCGATTTGAAATCTCCATCGATCGAAGTCCAAACGGTTGGCCCTCAGACCATCGGCATCAACAAACCAGCCAGTTATCAGGTCGTCGTCAACAATATCAGCAACATTCCCGCTGACAAATTGCAAATCGCCGTCAATCTTCCCGCTTGGATCGATATCACTAACATCAACATGACTGCCGGTGAAAAAGAAGTTGGCAGCGGCCCAGGCCAAGCTCGTCTGTTGTGGAAACTTGATCGCTTGGCAGGCAGTGGAACGCAAACAATGACAATCACCACCTTGCCTCGCAAAGCCGAAATGTTTGACCTTGGAATCGAATGGCGTCTCGCCGCGCGAACGGGAACGGCCAACATCACTGTCACCGAACCTCGCTTGGAAATGACGATTGTTGGTCCCGACGAAGTCCAATACGGCGAACAGGCTTTGTATCATGTCACCGTTCGCAACCCTGGAACCGGAACCGCTGAAAATGTCGTCGTGATGTTGCCGGAAGCTTTGGGCGGCGAGCGTGCGACGCTGGGGGATATTTCTCCCGGTGCGGACAAAAATTTCCAAGTCGAATTGCTTGCCCGCACTGCTGGTCAACTTGACTTGATCGCCACCGCCGTTGGCGAAGGCAGCCTCGAAGTCACTGCGGATCGAAAGTTAACCGTTCGCCGCGCCGTACTGGGGATCGCGGTCTCTGGCCCACAACTGAAGTATGCTGGCAGCGATGGGCAATTCGTGGTCAACGTAACGAACACCGGCGACGCGACCGCTCATGAAATCGTGGCGGCAATGGCGCTGCCAAGCGGCGTTAAATATCTTGGAGGTATCGAGTCGGTTAAATTGATCGACGGAGGATTGCGGTGGGTCGTCGGTGCACTTCAACCTGGTGAAACTCGCGAGTATCGCGTGACATGCCAGCTCGACACCTCGGGTGATATTCAATTGGAAGTCGGTGCCCAAGCCAAAGGCGACTTGCAAGCCGCAAACGCCTGTGTCACTCACGTGGAAACCGTCGCTGATCTCGTACTCTCCGTGCGTGATCCGAAAGGCCCGCTACCGACTGGTCAGCCCGCGACTTATGAAATCAACATCCGCAACCGCGGCAGCCGAGCTGCCAAAAGCGTTAACCTCGTGATGCAGTTTTCCGAGGGTATCGAGCCAAAACAGGTTGAGGGACTTGAGCATCGATTGGTGCCTGGACAGGTTCTATTCGCACCGATTGCTCAGCTTGACCCAGGTCAAGAAATGACTTTCAAAGTCAACGCAGAAGCTTTCAAAGGCGGCACTCACATCTTCCGCGCTCAACTCATCTGCGAAGAAGCCGACTCGCGAAAAATTGTCGAAGGCACCACTCGCTTCTTCGGAGATGAAATCCGATCCGCTGGTCAAAGCACGGCGAACTCAGCGAACGAATTCAGCAGCCCGTCCGATCCAAGCAGCCAATTTCAACGATAGACAAAACGAGCGGAGTTCGCACGAACGGCCATTCGTGTTTCACGCCGACTCGTTTTCATCAACTCTATCCTCATCAACCACGGCAACCGTAATCACGTTTCCGTTGATGCGAATGACGGTGACTTGAGTTCCGGAATCTACAAACGAACCATCGCTAATCACGTCGAAAGATCGGCCCGCGAATTTGGCTCTACCTGCGGGACGCAACAGCGATTCCGCCACTCCCCAATCTCCTACTGAGACCGATGGATGGACTGATGGAATCGGCTTCCCGTTTGCGTCTTTGTCTGCTGTTAGATCGCCGCTGACACTACGGGCACTGGTGTCGAGGACCAACTGATTAAAAATCGGGATCGAGCCCAACCTGCGAGAAATTAATGCCGCCGCCACCATGAAAACCATCCCACTAATTAATAGCGTGAGCGTCGCTGTCAACGACTGATTCCATTCGGCGGCCGTTTGCGGGATCGTAAAATTTTGACTGGCCAGAACCGCGCTGCAGAACAACAACAGCAGGCCCGTCAAACCCGAAACGCCAAATCCAGGAATGACAAACAGCTCCATCAAAATGAAAATCAGACCGGCGACGAATAATAGCACTTCCAGCCAACCCGAAGTGCCCGCCAGAAAACGGCTCCAAAAAAACAACATCGCACACAGGCCCGCCATCAAACCGCCCGCTCCCGTCCCGGGTGCATTGAATTCGATGTACAAAGAAATCAATCCAATAATGACGAGCACCGCCGTTACCCACGGCTTGTTGAGATAGTACACGATCGTGTCCGTGATCGTGTATTTGTAAACGATGATCTCATTCAGGTTGATCTTCAGTTCCTCGGCCATCTCCTCCCGATTGGTCGCAAAGTGCTGAGCAAGTCCGAGCTCTTTCGCGCGTTGACCGCTCAACGTCAGAAAACGTTCGGGGCCAGTTTCGGGAATCAGTTGCCAAGGCGGCTGCGGCTGATTGGCATCGTCTGCTCGCACTAACTTGAACTCAAATTCAGCGACGACTTTAGCGTCACCACCGTCTCCAGCGACTTTTTCTTTGGCTGCCGCGATTGGTTTTGCATAAACGAAAACGTCTTTGTCGACTAACGATTCCGCCAACTCCGGCGAGCGACCCTTCGACTCCGCCAGATCACGAGCGTCGCGATACAGCACGGATTCCACTTTGGGTTCGATCAATCGCCAAGCAAATTGTTCCATGTCAAAACCAATCTCCCCAACGTCGCCATACTTCGCATTGGGATCGATGAAGATTTCATCCGTCCCCAACGAAACCAACGCACCTCCACTGATCGCTTGGCTATCGATCAAGGCGGCTGTGTAAGCCCATTT
>JBGSKR010000620.1:0-17706 GCA_041741135.1 Mariniblastus sp. | reverse complement strand
GAGTTGGCTTATTTGGCTGACGCCAGTGATGGAATTGCCGCGATCGGCTCGTCGATCGCCGGAAAACGATACGGCATGATACCGCTCAAGGAAGGCATCGAGACGCACCACAATAACATGACTCGTTTTTTGATTCTGTCTCGAACTGCGAGTCCACCAACCGGGAAAGACAAAACGTCGTTGATGTTTACCTGTGCCGATCGGCCTGGTTCGCTGGTCGATATTTTGTCCGTCTTCAAACGCTACGAAATTAATCTCAGCCATATCGAGAAACGACCGAGCCGCGAAATCGGTTCGGAGTATTCTTTTTTCGTGGACATGCTGGGCCACGCCAAGGAAGGTCGCACCGCTGAAATTCTCGGCGAGATTCGCGCGCATTGCAAAACGTTGATCGTGCTTGGTAGTTTTCCAGTCTACGATGAAGCATTTCGCTATTCGCCTCCGAAGATTGTCACGCCATCGGAATCAATGGAGGCGTTGGCGACTGAAACCGCGGCCGTCGATGCGACCATCATCGACCTGATCAACGAGCGGGCCAAAACCGTGGTCAAAGTTGGTGAGTTCAAACGGGCGTCGGATGTACCGATCTATGCGCCGCATCGCGAGTCTGCCGTGTTGCGAAAAATTCAACGACTCAATCAGGGTCCACTTTCCGATCGCACGCTCGAATCCGTTTACCGCGAGCTGATGAGTGGCAGTTTTCGCCTGGAGAAACCTCTGCGAATTGGCTTCGTCGGGCCTCCGGGAGAATTTTCACACTTGGCCGCCGTTCGGCATTTTGGTTCCAGCGTCGATTTCGATCCGGCGCGAGAGATCCGAACCGTTTTTCGACGCGTCGCCGCTGGCGAAATCGATTACGGATTGGTGCCGATTGAAAACAGCTCGACCGGCGGAGTGAATGCGACGCTTGATGCGTTTTTTGATCACCATGAAACGCTGACGATTTACGGAGAAGTCAAACTCGAAATTCGTTACTGCTTATTGGCCGATTGCAAGCCGGAACAAGTCAGAAGAATCTACGCCACGGCGGCGGCGTTTGCGGAATGCCGCAATTGGTTGAACACTCAGTACCCGCACGCCACGCGAATCGCTGCCGAAACCACGGCGGTGGCGATGGAAGCTGCCAAGCAACAAGCCGAATCCGATTCGGACGCGGGAGCGGCCGCGATCGGTTCTTCACTCGCCGGTGAGATGCATGGCTTGTTGCCGCTGTTCGGAGGTATTGAAGATCGACAAAGCTCGATGACGCGCTATTTGATTCTCGCAAAAAGCCAAACCGAAAAATCAGGCCACGATAAAACGTCGCTGATGTTTACAACTGTCGACCAACCCGGAGCGCTGGTTGACGTGCTCGATGTGTTTAAACGAAACGGAGTGAACTTGACTCATCTGGAAAAGCGGCCCAGTGGCGATGTGCATTGGGATTACACTTTTTTCATCGATTTGATCGGTCACCGCGATGATCCGACGATTGCTCAGATCATTGGCGAAGCGCGAGCGCATTGCAAAAGCTTAACCGTACTGGGCAGTTTCCCCGCGGCGAAGCGGGTGTTGTGAGAACTCCCATTTTTTCCGCATTCACTCAACTACCTTGCTGAACAAACGAGAAATTTTCAGCGCGGCCGATGGTAAACACTGGGGAGCGATGGTTTCCTCAATCGAATGCATCCGCGACTGCGAGAATCCGGTTGGCGAAGGTTGTAGAAAAACCTCCACCGTTTGAGTAACGACGTTCACGATCCAGTACTCGACGATAGCGGCTTTTGCATACAGTCGCAGTTTCTCGCCACGGTCAAACGAAGCGCTACTGTTGCTGACCTCAATTAACAAACGAATGTCCGCAGGCGTAGGATGACGATCGGCGTATCGGCGATTGGTGACCCATGCGATATCGGGTTCGGGCACACTATCAAGTTCGATAATTTCAATTGGCTTTTCAATGCGAACTCGAAAATGATCATCGGCGACCTGGTGACTCCAAAAATTCAGCTCATCGATCGGATCACAATGAATTGGGCCTTGGGGGAGCATTCGCACAATCCTTCCGTTGATTAACTCGATTTGGCCGCGTTGGCCATCGGTATGTCGATGATCAAACTCGCCTTGTTCGACAAGCAATCGATATTGCACCACCGTGAGTGGCAGTGTCTCAGGCATCTCAGGCCGATTGGTGATGATATCAGTCGCCATGATCGTCTTGCTGGGGTCTAAATTGATGGAGCGATTCGTCGAATATAAAGATTGTACCCTTGGCGGCAACGCTTTCAAACAACTTGCGAGGCGTCCGGTGGTTTCTATTTGGCGACGAACCGCAGGGCGTGCGACCTACCGCGACAAATCCTTGCTTGCGCTGCGGGCTACTGAGGCATATTCTTCATGCCGCACGATTTAAAACAGAAAGCGTCTCAGCCAGCGCGTTTGAACGAGATACCTTGGCGAACACCGCTGACCATCGCCTCCATGGCCGCAGCGTTTGCCGCTCCGGCTAGTTCGTTACCTGACTCTGACTGGGGCTGATTTCCGGATGCGGGGCTCGGAGCACCTTTGATCGCATCGATCGTGTCCAAGACTTGTTGGACTAATTTTTTGGATCGATCGTCAAGGTGAATCTCCTGTTGAGGGAAAGCGATCTCGATATTGGCTTCTCGGAATGCCTTGTCAATCTGCATGTGCAGTTGATGTTGAACCTGAGGATAGACTTCTCGATTCGGAATATGGACTCTCAACTCAAAATTGAGTGTGCTGTCACCGAAATTTGAAAACACAACCATTGGTTTTGGGTCTCTCACGACCAATGGATTCTCGGACGCGACGGCGAGCAATGTTTGTACAACCAGTTCCGTATCCGATCCATAAGCCACACCTACGGTAAACACGGCTCGCGAAATCGAGTTGGTCAATGTCCAATTCATCACGTCTTCCGTAATGAATTTTTTGTTTGGAACAATTAGCTCTCGATTGTCCGGATCTTGAATCGTGGTGGCTCGCAACTGCATCCGAATGACAGTTCCAGAAGTTCCATTCACAGTCACAAAGTCACCGACACGAATTGGCCGTTCGATCAGAATAATGATTCCCGACACAAGATTCGCAAAAATTTCTTGCAGTCCAAAACCAAGTCCCACCGTCAAACCGGCGGCGAGCCATTGGAGACCTTTCCAACTGAAACCAAGCAACTGACAGGTTAGCAAAATTCCGATAATGCCGACGACATACCGACAGACAAACGAAATCGCGTAACGTCCACCGCGATCCAGCGGTAACCGATCCAGCAACGTAATTTCCAGCAAACCGGGCAGATTACGACTGAGGACCATGGTCAAAACGGCCACCACCACTCCTGACAGCACGTCTCGCAAGGTGATCCACGGTGACTCGCCTGCGTCGTTCAAGGGACCCTTCCACAGTTGCACTTGATCCAAATAGCTGTTCGCCGGAAAAACACTGCCCCACACATTCCAGGCCGTAATGACCATCACAACAATCGCGAACACGGATAGCAACCGATTGACTTGCAGACTAATTTCTTTGATATCGATCGCGTCGGTATCGATGCGATTCTCTACTGATTCACGATTGGCGATTAAGCGGCGATACTTAATTTTGAATTGAGTAACCAGCAAGATGTGACTCAAAAAGCCAGTCATCACGACAGTCAGCATCGTGAGCAGGATGCTGGCCAACAAACGTTTTCCCATCTGCTCGGCGCCATATTGATAGCCCATCACAGCCATCGCGCCGATAACCAACGGCGCGATCGCCAAGAGCAACACACCCCAGCGACAAATCTGCGTCGCGAGCTCTGAGCTTCCGGTATCGGATTTCACGTTGCGCCAATTTTTAAGCTGTCTCGAGGCACGCCACAGGGCAACTCCCAGTGCAATCATGGAGCCGACGAAAAATAATCGACCGAGTGAATCATTCCATTTCCCCTGCTCAAACGTCTGCATGGTGACGTAGAGAAACTGCAGCGGCAACACAAACCATTGCACCATATTGACACAATGCCGAAGTCCACGAATCAGTTCCGATGACCAATTGAAGAAGCGTTTCGCTAATCCGCCCGAACGAAGAGATCGTGTCAGGATGCGGGTTAACCAAATTGCAGGCAACAGAAGAAACGCGCTGCGGCAGATTGATCCGCTTAATGAACTGGTGTCGTACCCATCGCGCAGTTCCCAAGCCGCCATGCCGATCACCAGTGGCAGAAACAGCGAGCGGCAAAGTACCAGCCCCAGCTCTTTTAGCGCGGGTGAGTAACTGGAGAGGACGTGGAGACCGGCTCGGGGTGTCGATGAAGTACTGTTGTTCATGGGTTTAACCTTTCAATCGCCGAACGACACCATACAAGAAAGCGAAGCCGATGGTAAACATCAGATACTCATACGGCTGTCGCTTGGCCCGCGATATCAATCGTGAAACGAGCTCGCTCCAACGCTCGGCCGACAGAAATTCTTGCAAGCCTTCGCTCGACTTTCCCATGCTCGTCAAACTAATCGGATTCGCGCTGCGGACCCACAGCATATGTTTATTGAGTAGTTCGTTGGTGCTGCCAATTCCAGCGATCAGTTTCTCCCTTTGAACGGTCGTTTCTACCAGCAATCGTCGATAGGATCGGTAGTCGTTGAGCAGATCATTGATCAACTTTCTTCGAGCCTCAATGAACTCGACCGCCATCGATTTCAAATGCTCATCGACCGTCGCTGGATCGAGATCGAGCTGGTTGCTCATGACGGATTCTGGATCGGCCAGCGTTTCACGTTCGTCTTGCAGTCCACTGACTGACAAACTCACGGTTTGTAGTTCTGATTTGAGTTGGCCCAATCGCACGCGACTTTCAAGTGGCGAAGCGAGTTGTCGACGACTTTCGGCCAACAACATGGTGTTAGCCGAATTTAATCCCTCCGCAACTCTTTTTTGCAAACCGCTCAACTCCGATTCGACTTTCGTGGTTTGCGTAGTAACCTTTGCCGTTTCATCGGAGATACTAACAATCTTCTCGGCAATTTCCTTCCGCTGTTCGGCCAGTTCTTCATTCCGCGAAGCGAGTTGAGCGAGTTGCGGATGCGCGTCGAGCGCCGCCTGCTTCGCCAAGCGAATCTGTTGCTCGACCTCCCTCTGGCGCGCTTGCTCGGCAGCTAGTTTGATGGCATTCGCTTGCGTTTCGAGATGTTTGAGCTGCGAATTGGTCAAATCGATTCGAACCGGGCTAAGTTGCGACGATAGCTCCAGAAAATTTGTTTCCAGATTCAACATGTCAATCTCGGCTTGCGTTGCTAAACGAATCGCGAACTGGAGCAGTTTCGATTCATCATGCAGGTCGGCTTCTGTGGGCTCCGCTTCGGAAACTCGCTCCTGAACTTTCTTAAGCCGCTTTTGTGCTTCGGATTTCTGCTTGGGAGCTTCGGTTATCCGCAGCGTGTACCGTTGTTGTGCCGCGTGCAAATTCCCCAACTCTGTTTTCTTAATCTCCAACTCTTGGGCGATGCGTTGCGATTCACGTTGAAGTTCTTCCGTAGGTCGATTGGCGTCAGGCGGCGGTGGTGGCAATGCCGATTCCAACATCTTTAGTTGCTCTTGCGCTGTCTTCAGAGCCGTGTTGAAACCATCAATATCACTGCGAAAACTTTCCAGTTTCCCGTTGTAGCCTTTCGATTTCTGAATCCACTCGGCAGCACTCGTGAGCACATTCAAACGGGTAGATTTGGTGCTTTCGTCCATCGCGCTGTCGGATTTGACCGATTCCAGTTCCGCCAACACGGCCTTCTCCAGCCAATCCATGCGACTGGTCGGTTGAACGGTAACGACTTTTTCTTTGCTCTCAGGAGCACTTTCGGTCTTGAGTTCACTGGCGTTCTCGGCAGCCGTTCTCGGTCCTTCCTCAAGATAAGCAACATGCTGAACCGAGTTCATACTTGGCGATGATAGATCGTGGGAGCGTAAAATGGCGGCCAACTCTTGATCCGAGAGCAAACCTTGCGAGAGAAAATTATTGCTGAGCTCCGTGCTGAAGTCGGATTTCTCATATTGATTCAAGATCGCATCCGAACAAGGCGTCTCGGGAACTTCAAACATGGAGTTGGCGGCAACAACATGAGGCAATGGTTTCGCTACGATAAATTGGGAGATAATTCCGTTAACCGAGTAATATTCATTCCCAGCCACAACGCGAACATGAAGATCTTGATCGTCATTTTGATCGAGGCTGATTTCTGCCAGAGTCTCTCGCCAGTCCGGCGGCACCGTAGCAACTGTCGTCGCGATTGGTGAAACTTCAGTGGGCGAACGCAGTTCACCGAGCGGTTGCAACGTCTGCGCAGCTACCGGCAAAACAAACAAACAGCTAACC
This sequence comes from Mariniblastus sp., assembly GCA_041741135.1. Classification (GTDB taxonomy): domain Bacteria; phylum Planctomycetota; class Planctomycetia; order Pirellulales; family Pirellulaceae; genus Mariniblastus. Next base: position 11,357 of record JBGSKR010000620.1, on the reverse strand, counting down.
ATCAAAAGAATCAGGATTCTCATGGGTCACAACTTTGGTTGAAAACAGAAAATGGGACGATCAGGAGTCGGATCATAGAAGGATCGCCGGATTTTTCCAGCCGAATTGTGATAGCAGTTCGCGGCAAACTTACGTTACGGACTTATCGCCATAAAAAATGGATATAAGTTCTCGCCTCCACAAAGCAAACGCATTTCCAATGGTTTACAATCAATTCAAATCAGAGCGCGAACAGTAAGTGCCAGCAGAATCGAAACCCCGATCAAAATTTTATCATGTCAGCTCAACCCCCCATCGACGAAACCTTGGAAGTCGAACTAACCGAGGACGCGACCCAGCCATCGGCCACGATGCAACGTTATCGACGCTACAAATCAGTGATCGATTTCGTCAGCGAACAACCCACGATTGAATTGGAGTTGGTCAAAGATGCTTGTCAGCCCGAACAGCCGCAGTTCATCACGCGAGTGATTCGCGAGTTAGAGAAAGCCGGTTGGCTGGTGCGGCAATCCTGCAACGAATCTGTGTTTCGTTGGAACGAAGGCTTAGGTAACTTTCAAGCGAAGAAATGGCTGGACGAAAGAATCTTTGGTAGTCAGATCGCGAATTCTCCCACCGAAGATCGACCGCGAGAGCGATTGCTGTCACTCGGTGCGGCTGAACTGAAGCTGTCCGAACTTTTCGCAATCTTAATTCGCAGTGGACGACCGGGGCAATCGGCGGTGCAAGCAGGCGAGTTGCTTGCCAATCAGTTTCAGAAACGGCTCGCCGAGTTGCCTGGCGCAGGACGCGGTGAGTTAAAAGAGACTGCCAGTTCCGTCGACGTGACGGCCTATTGCCAAATCATGGCTGGGATTGAACTGGGTCGAAGAGTCGCTTCTGTGGTTGGCAACCGACAGTCCGAAAAGATTTTGTCCAGCTCCGATGCGATCAAGTATTGTGAACAACAATTTGCGCGTTTGATTGAAGACGGTCGGCAAGAAGAGTTTCACATCGTCACTCTGAACACGAAAAATAGCGTGATCGGGACGCACTTGATCACGCGTGGGACACTCGACGCGAGCCTCGTTCACCCGCGCGAGGTATTCAAGGCCGCTTTAAAAGATTCGGCAAGCTCGATCATCTTGCTACACAACCATCCGTCAGGTGATCCAACACCGAGCAAGGAAGACTTGATGGTTACCAAGCGATTGGAAGAATGCGGTCAAACCTTGGGCGTCGATGTACTCGATCACATCGTGCTTGGATCGTTTCGCAGCGTCAGTATTCGCGAGTATCGATAGAGAGTTCGAACTTGCTACTCCGACCGCAATGTTTTTTGTTGAGACAATTCTTGGCGGCGGACAAGATTTTGATGGATAAATTTCCCGTAGGGATCAAACACCCGACTGGCAATCTTTTCATCGTCCGGATGACGGGGCAAATCATAAGTACCGAAGTAATCCGAGTCTACCGCGACTGACAGCGCGCCACGCGACCGGCTTTGAATGAAGGCCGCCCACATTCGATCGGGGCCAATGCCAACCGTTGATTTGCTGGTGTCACTCATGATCGTGGGTGGCAAAGGAGCAAGATGAAACGTAAACAAGGTGAATGCCACGAAAACGCAAGCTACCCAAATCGAGAGCAAACTGCGACCGATCAATTCGGTGATGGGATCAAATCGTAGGCGCATCGTGGACAATGTATCGGTCAGTCCACGAAACAGGAAGAATGACCCAGCAAACAGCAGCCAGATCGAAATAAAATCCCACATACTGCGATAGGTCGGTTGCATCGATTCTAATTGATTCGCCAAATCTTCAAAGAAACTGGCGGCGATCAAGCCGGACAATAACAAATTGATCAGCGTAATTAAGTTACTCCACAATCCAAACCACCAAGTGCTGGCGATGATCGTGATAAAAATCAAAGTAATGATGAGAAATAACATGGCTTCGCTGGAGAATTAGGATTTCAAAACGCGTTGTAGTTCTTCAATGCTGGTAAGGCCGCGTGCGACAAGCACGATGCCCTCTTGCTGCATGCTGATGTGTCCATGGGACTGAGCCAGCACATTAAGCTGATTCAGTTTTGGTGATTGCAGGATTGCTTTCCGCAACGTTTCGGTCAGCACTAACATTTCAAAGATTCCCGTGCGACCAAAATAGCCGACACCAAAACAGGTTCGACACGGCAATATCTCGTTCTCATTTTCGTCTTGCATACCGGGTTGCCAGACAAATGGGCGGTACAGTTCCGAAATTCGGCCCGGCGGCAGCCCCAACTTTTGCAGCAGACCAGGGTGGGGCTTGTAGGGCAGGCGACATTTTTGACACAACTTCCGCATCAGTCGCATGGCGACGATGCAATTCAACCGTTCTAGCAACGGGCCAGAGTTCGGTTTCATCACCATCAATCGCAAAAGAGCATCCAGGCATCCTTTGCCGGGCGAGCGCAAGAAAATTGGCATGTCTTGATCTCGCGAAAGATTGACAATCGAATTGATAGTGGAGGCGTCTGGCAGTTCTGGAAACGCCAGCACATCCGGCTGCTTCAACAAAAGTCCTTCAATTGGCGACATCGCCGATTGCCCGGCGGCTCGATCGAAAGTGACCGAATTGAAATTGATAACTTCCGGCTCCACGGCATTCGTCTCTTCGATGACAAAATAGTCCCTTGTCAGTCGGTCACAAATCGACAACACGCCACGCCAGGCGGAAGTGTAGCCTTCTCCAGGCACTGCGGAAACCAATACGAGTCCGGTGTTGGGATCATTGAGAATCGGCGCAAGTTGTTTGATCATGCTTGCGCGCATGCCCAGTTGTTCCGCCGTTTCGGGAATCTCGCGTTTCCAATCGAGATAGATGGCAACCCGTTCGCCCGTTTTGATGCCTTGGGAAACAACACGAACTTTCTGTTTGATCTTCTTGTATAGCGTGCTGAAATTGCCTTCCTGACGCGCTCGACGCTCTTGGTAATTCATTCCGGCCAATTTTTTCAGCGTCGCCAATAGGTAGTCGCCTCGTTCGCGATCCATCGGTTGACCAGCATGAAACAATCCGTCGATCTGAAACCGCACAGCAACTTGGTGCGGCGTATAGTCCAGCACCGTCGTGAAAGCATGGCGACAAATCGATTCAACCAACAGTTCGGCAACCGCTGGAAATCCGGGTGAAGGCTCGACTTCATTCAAAACCTCCGTCCGCGCTGCCTCGGACTCTCCGGCAGGCGTGAATTGGATCGGCGGCATTTCAAATGCATCGGACATAGGTGATTCGTGAAAGTAGATCGGGTTTGGGGACTGGTTGGATGGCAGACTATCTGCTACTAGCGACGGAAGACTCTAAAAATCTGCACTTCAATTTTTGAACTCTCACGATTTCGTGGGCGGTTTAAATACACGCTGGACTTCCGCAATCGACGTGATGCCCAGTAAAACCAGTTGATAAGCCTGTTGAGGAAGCGTCTTTTTACCAGTCTTGAGGGCCACAGCTTCGATCGCATCGACTTTGGGAGTCTTCAGCAAGGCCGCGCGAACCTGTTCATTAACGGTCAGCAACTCATAGACAGCAATTCGACCCAAGTATCCGATTCCACCGCAAGTCTCACAAGGAGGAAACTCGATCTCATTGCCCTTCTCGTCAACTCGCTGTTCAGGCGGCGGCAAACGATATGGATTGAAGACCGTTTGTTGTTTCTTTGGATCACCGCCAAGTTGTTGGATGGAATGGGGAGGCACGCGAGTTTCTTGTTTGCAAGTGTCGCACAGTCGGCGGATCAGACGTTGTCCAGTGACGTACTTAACGGCATTTGCGAATCCCGCGCGGTCCTCCGCTACCGAGTACATTCGCAACAGTCCTTCCGCAGCGGATTTGGCGGGCGTCCGCAACAATACCGTACGACCTTGCGAGTTAACCTGAGCCGTCAACACGTCCATGATTTCACCGTTTTCCACGATCGGAATCGCCAGAAAATCGGGTTGCGACAAAATCGTCCCACGAAGCACATCCGCCTGCGTATTTCCGGTCGATCCATCGTAGGTTTTGATGATGATGTTCTCGACGTTCGTTTCGATTTCGCTGACAGGAATCACTGCCACACAATCGCGAGTCATTCGATCTGCAGTAGCGAGCGTGCCACGCCATGAAGACGTCAGTCCCTCACCTGGCGGACAAGAAACGATCGACAGTCCGGCATGATTAAGGCTGCCACTGAGTTGTTCGATCATTTTCGGGAACATACCCAACTGGCCCAAAGTCAGAACGCCTTTGATGGTGCGGCGAAATTTTACTTGAGCTCGTTCGCCGGTCGCCACGCCTTGCGTCAGCAGTTCAACGGCAGCTTTTCCGTGTTCATTCTTTAGATTGAATGTCCCTGTTTGTTTCGCGCGACGCTCGGCCGCATTTAATCCTGCCAGATTCTTCAGGCTGTACAGAACCGCGTCCCCGGATTCGCGATCCATCGGCGGCAATGGATGCCAGACACCATCGACCTGAATGCGGACATTAACCTGTTGCTGCGTGTAGTCCAACAGAATCATGTCAGCGCGTTTGACTAGTGCTGCAGCCATCAGGTCTTTGAGGATCGGGAAACCAAACGATTGACGAGCCCGAATGAGGTTGACCTGTCTCTTTTGATTGTCTTCTCCAGCGGGCGTGAAATCAAACGCCGCTCCGAGGTCTTGCGGCAAGGGAGCTGCCGGAGGCTCTTCGCCCGGTTTAAGCTTTAATTGCTCAATCAGATCCGGTTTGGCGAGCAGTTTCGCTCGACGCATAAAGAAGTAAATAAAAAACGGCGTTAGTGCGGCAATCAGATATAAAGGATAGCCAATCGCAAAGATTGGCAGCGAAATCACGATCAGAAATCCCAACAAGAAAGTGCCTGCCGTAATCGGGCTCCATACTTCCGGCGGCAAGTTAGTCTGATCGCCGATCCGCAGCGATTGCCGGTTCATCCAATCAGCTAAACGCACCCAGACCAAAAACACAACCGCGATCAGAATCAATTTGGTCAGCGAAAGATAACCACCTGGCCCACGAACATAAGTTAGCGGCTCTTGCCCCGCCAATTCACTGGTCACCGCGCCACCAGCGATCACGAATGGCAGTATCAGAAAAGAACGAGGCAGCATGAGGGATCCGGTCGGTGGTGTTCGTTAGAATAGGGTAGCGGGACGATGCCTCAAATAATTCCTGGCTGGGAAACGTTGATGCCTTTCAGTTTCATCTTCAATTCCTCTTTGTTCGGAGCGACTTGATAAGCCGTTGGGCGGTCGATTAGTTCTTTGTCGATCAAGTCTTTCAAGGATTTGGTAAAATCCTGCATCCCTTCTTCTTCACCAATTCGGATTGCATCGGCGAGGTTATGGTCTTTTCCTTCGAGGATCAGTTTCTTTACCGTTGGATTGAAAGTCATCACTTCGCAGGTTGGCACGCGACCGACTTTGGGGTGAATCGATTTAAGCAGTTTCTGCGCAACAATGGCTTTCATGTTCATCGCAATCGCACCACGAATCGCCCCGTGCATTTCTTCAGGAAACAAGTCGAGAATACGACCAATCGTCGATGGCGCCGTCGAGGCGTGGATCGTGCCAAACACGAGGTGTCCCGTTTCGGCAGCGTGGATCGCGGTCATAAAAGTTTCTTCGTCTCGCAACTCACCGACCAGAATGATGTCTGGGTCTTCTCGCACAGCGTGTTTCATGCCGACTTCGAAATTTACCACATCGATTCCGATTTCGCGCTGGTTGATCAAGCACTTATCATCGGTGAATACGAATTCGATTGGGTCTTCGAGCGTGAGAATATGTTTTGAATAGTGACGGTTAATGTAATTCAGCATCGACGCAATCGTGGTCGATTTTCCGGAACCCGTCACGCCAGCGAGTAGAATCATGCCTTGTTCGTAGTGGCAAAGTGACTCGATACTGTCGGGCAAATACAGTCCTTCGAAATTGGGAATGTGGTTGTTCACGCGACGCGCGACCAGACCGATCTTTCCCAGCTGTTGCATCATATTGACGCGGAAACGCCAATCGACACCGTCGACTTCGACCACGTACGCGAAATCCGCCCCACCCTCTTCGTCGAAAATTTTCCGAGAGCGTTCATTCATCATCGGAAACAGCAGCCTCGCCATTTCATCGATTTCGATCGGGCCTCGATTGAGCGGTTTGAGCGAGCCGTTGACGCGGACCACGGGTGGCTTGCCGACTTTCATATGCAAGTCACTACCAGAAAGCTTCACCAAGGCGCGAAAGTATTTGTCGACATCTCGCTCTTCCCGTTTCTGAGTAAAGCGGGCAACCATCTGCGCGACCACATCATCCTGGGCGGCGGTCGTTGTGCCGCCGCTCTGAGCAGCAGGCGTTACAGGCGCATTTTCGGGTGGCGAGATTGATGGAGAACGGTTTTCGGGCATGAGTTAAATTCCACAGATAAGTGCAAGCGGACTTGTCCGCCAATGGACTACTTTAAGTCGCCCGTGTTTCATGGTCAACCAATTAGGCAGTGGCGAAAAGCTCAGACCGCTTGATTTTTTTGCGTTTGGGTTCCACAATTTGCGAGATCAGAGCCGAAAAACCATTCTACATCAACATCGCCGTTTCGGCTCCCATTCAACTGCCTGCGACTCCCGATTTTTAACCTCTTTTTTTCCATCAAAGACGATTATGGACTCCGACCTCTACGACCGCTCCGAAGCGATTCAGCAGCGCATCACTCAATTACGAGACAGTCTTTGACTACGATCTCAAACGAAAGATAGTCGCTGATATCGAAGAGGAAATGGGCGCCGAAGGTTTTTGGAGCCGTCAAGAAACAGCCCAAGCCACCGTGGGCCGGCTGAAATCAATTAAGTCGATCGTCGTTTCGCTGCAGGAATTGATCCGCTCCGGAGAAGACCTGTTGGCACTGATTGAAATGGCCGAAGAAGACGAATCGATCACACCAGAAATTCGCCGCGAAGTCGAATCCCTCGAGTCGCAACTCGATGATCTCGAGCTCAAGGCCCTACTCAACGGTCCGCATGACAACAGTGGTGCGATCCTCACGATCCACGCTCGGGACGGTGGTACCGATGCGAACGACTGGGCCGAGATGATGCTGCGCATGTATCTCAACTGGGCCGACGCGAATGATTACTCGGTTGAACTCCTCGACCGTAGCGACAATGACGAAGCCGGAATCAATAGCGCTTCGGTCGCGATCCGCGGCCCGATGGCTTATGGATATCTCAAGGGCGAGACGGGGACTCACCGCCTCGTGCGAATCAGCCCTTTTAATTCGGAAGGCAAACGTCAAACGAGTTTTGCTGCCGTCGATGTTTCACCCGAAGTGGATGATTCGGAAGAAATTGAGATCGACGAGGCCGACGTGCGAACCGATACCTTTCGTGCCAGCGGTGCCGGTGGTCAACACGTGAACAAAACCGATTCCGCAATTCGTCTGACCCACGCGCCGACAGGCGTGGTCGTGCAATGTCAGTCGCAGCGCAGTCAGCATAAAAATCGTGCTCAAGCCTGGAAAATGCTGCGTTCGCAACTTGCGCGAATTGAGGAAGAAAAACGAGAGGCCGAAGAGTTAGCCAAACATTCACAAAAGGCCCGCGTGGGTTTTGGTTCGCAGATTCGCAATTATTTCTTGCACCCCGACCAACGCATTAAAGACGCCCGCACCGGCCATTATGTCGGTGATTTCCAAAAAGTCCTCGACGGCGACATTCAAGGATTCTTGGATGCGTATTTGAATTGGCAGGCGAAAGAGAATCGATAGATTAGTCGCTGCGACCTCCGGCAGCTAACCCTGATCTCTTGGGCGTTGTCGATCAAGCTCGCCGAAGACCTCGCTGAGTCGGATGACAAGTCCGGGCAAGATTTCTCCGCCACTGAGTTGAGCGTCTTCATCGAACATTTCATAGAGATTGATGTCGGTATAAACCGCGACCGTTCGCTCGTTAAGATCAATCATCCAAACTTGCCGGACACCTGCATGAAAATACTCGCGACGTTTGCGTGACATTTCAGCATAGGTATTGCCCTCGCTGAGTACTTCTACAGCAATGTCTGGAACGATCTCGGGCACGGAGACGTCTGGAACTCGTCCTTCAGGAAGCCGTTCCCAAGAAATGAAGGCCACATCGGGACCGCGAACCTGTGTTCGCAAAATTCGCATGAAACCATCCGGACCGGTCACGAGTCCGAGATTGTTTTGACGCAGATATTGGCGAAACAATTCGCATAGGAGTGATGCAATTAATGATTCTCGCCAACCCATCGCTTTCTCCACTAAAGTCGCATCGACTAGCTCGAACAAACCACCCTGACCATTGAGACGAATCAAATCATCCAGAGTCGCCTGTCCCGGAGATGGCTGCACAGAAACTCGTTCGGCAGAAATGCCACCCAGATCGTCTAAAATTTGTGAAAAACTGGCAGCAACGGCCGCGTTGGTTTTCGTGTTTTTCGCATTCATCAACGGTTTCCTCGCGGGCGAATTGGCTTTAACTCGATCGCGTTCTCTATCGAACAACAGATCGCTTCGATTATAGCACGGTTCCATGTCGAATGGCTTTTAATCACCCAATTGAAACAATCGCTTCAGTGCATCGAGCAAGCCATGGTGAGATTCGCCTGTATCTTCTTGCAACGACTTCAGCGGGGGATGCAAAATTTTATTCACCAGTCGATTAAAAGAATATTCGATTTCTTGACGCTGAGCCGGAGTGAGATCGAGTTTATTCATCAGCCGTTTCAGTTCGACTTCTTTGACTTCATCAGCTTGTAGTTTCAATTGTGCAATCGTGGCACCGCTCGAACGCCGCGCCGCGTCGACTAAAAACGAATCCGTTTCCTGTTCGAGAATCAGTTCGGCTTTCGCCAAGTGACTTTTTCGCGATTGCATATTTCGTTCGCATTCACGTTGCAAATCGTCCAGTGTATAAAGATAAACGTTTGTCCGGTCTCCAATTTCTGATTCGAAATCACGTGGCACCGCCAGGTCCAGAATAAACAAAGGCTTCTCTCCCCGCGCTCGTTCGACCACCTCAAACAATGCCGATGTCACCACCGGTTCCGTCGCTCCGGTAGTACTAATGATTAAATCCGCCGCGACCAGTGCGCGCTGCAAGTCGCTCCACGGAACAACCCGACCGTTAAATTTTGCGGCGAGTTTCTCGGCTGTCGCTGTCGTTCGATTGATCACGACAACGTCTCGACCGCCTTCGTCAACGACGTATCGCAGCGTCTCCTCGGCCATGTCGCCCGCACCCAGAATCAAAATTTTCTTGTTGTCCAAGCGTTCGAAAATCTGCTTCGCCAAAACTCCAATCGCGACACTGGGAACGCTGACGCGAGTCGAGTGGAGATCGGTTTCATTCGAGACGCGCCGCGCCACGCGAATCGCGGATTGAAAAACATGGTGCGTCAGCGGGATCGACTGATTACTTTCAACTGCCAGTTGATAAGCCTGTTTGACTTGAGCCAATATTTGCGTTTCACCGATCACCATGCTATCCAGACTGGCCGTCACAAAAAACAAATGCCGAATGGCTTCGCGGTCACGGTAGCTGAACAAGCCTTGTTCGATGTCTCCTATTTTTAGCCCACGTTCCGCCGCCAAAAGGGAAATCATTTCGTCTTGGCTGGGCAGCAAGCTCGGCTCTTTCCCCGCCACATAAAATTCCGTGCGATTGCAGGTGGACAAGAGCACCGCCTCGGATTGCGGAAACTGATCGTAGTAAGCTTTTAAAAACGGCGCGACTTGCTGCGGAGTGAACGCTAATTTCTCGCGCACGGAGACGTTTGATTGATGGTGGCTGCAACCCACGATTTGAAGGTTCACATTCATTAGGTTGCGTGCCCCACCCACCAGACAATCGCCAGTTCCAACACCAGAAACAGAAAACTGGCCATCACCAAATAGGCAACCTTGCGACCCTGTCGTGCCGGACGATAGAAAAGATTAAACAACGTTGCCACCAGCAACCACAAAAACAACACCCCCGATGTCCAGATCACAGGGTTCGACCAGGCAATCACACCGACTCCCATTTGCCCGTCGCCGGGAACTTGGTTGATGGCGATTCCCGAAATCAAACCCATCCCCATCAAAATCGTAGAAACTAATAGCGAACGCTCGCTAGACTGTTGCAGCCATTCCAGCGATGGCAAGCGAAACGCTCCGCTCGAAATGGTTTTCTGTTTTAAGCGTTTCGCCTGAATCAAGTAAACAATCCCAAACGTGCATCCCAGCGTGACCATCGCTGTTCCCAACAACAGGGAGGCTCCGTGAATCATATTCCAAGCCGTTCGCGCATTCGAAGCCGTGAATTGATTGGCGTTGCCGAACTGCAATCCAATCCAAATCAACACCAACATGAGCGGCAGTAAAAACAGGCCAACGCCCGATTCATGCTTCCGAATCGCCATCCATAAATACGCGGCACCCAACAACCACGACGTCGCAAGACACCAGGTAAACCAGTTTCCCAACCAGATTCCTTGCACGTTGAGCGAAACGCCTCCGTGCAAAACGAGATAAACAGAATGAGCAAACAAACCTGCGGAAACAAAACCAATCTTCAGCGCTCTCCGCCATGGACTGGCAAACGGTTCCGCTTTGGTCAGCAACCGCGAAAGCTCCAAGATCAGCGCGACGAAGTAACTTGCGGCAAAACACGTGATCGAAATTTTGTTCAGTGAATCCATTAATTCGCCAAAATCGGCTATTTCCGCTATCGGTGAGGCTTACTTTTTCTATTTTACCACAACAGCGCGAAAAACGTCAGCAGCGAATTGACGTATGCATCCTATCGTTAGACCACTAATGGAGGCTGAATTGCTTAGACACTGAGCAACGTCGCTGCTCTCTCCGAGAGCAAAGCGTTTTAGCGAGAATGGTTTGGCATCCGGTTTAACTCGTAGCCATTGAGTAGTTCGCAGTCGTCTTGCAATGGCTTTTTCGTTTCACAACTCGAGCAAATCTCCCGCGCGATCTCGCCAAGCGACATGGATTGGAATTCGCCCAGCCAGAATTTTGTGGTGAGTCTCTACGGCTAAATTGGGTTCATTATTCTCGTGGGACAGATGACACAAACACGCCCACTTCAATCTGCCGTTGCTGTGTTCTTTAATCAACATTGCGGATTCCAAGTTCGAAATATGGCCGCCATTGCCAGCAATTCGTTTTTTCAAATGTTCCGGATAAGGTCCTTCGGCAAGCATCTGCTCATCGTAATTGCTTTCAATGACAACCGCATCGAGCGATTGCAGAACCTCTTTCAGTCCCTCAAACGCGTGACCTAAATCGGTCAGAATACCGACGCGGTGCTCACCATCATCGACAACAAACACCACGCCATCGACGCTGTCGTGCGGC
>JBGSKR010000619.1:0-9051 GCA_041741135.1 Mariniblastus sp. | reverse complement strand
GGAAGACTGAACGGCTTGAGCTGTCGCTTGCTGCGACGATTGCGGTTGGTGGTCTTGGGTTTGACGGCTGAGTTTTGAAAGCGATTGATCAAGTCGCGGAACGGTTTTGGCCGTCGTCTCGCGGCGAACTAGCTGCGGCTGGACTTCGGTTTTGACAGGCTCGACCGGAATGGGTTGTGGTTTTGTGGTGGTGGTTGTTTCTTGAATTTCCTGTTTTTCAGGTTGAACCTCTGGTTCCGGTGTTTCGCGGCGGTTGGTTTCTTGCCAGACGAACTGAGTTCGCTGATCACTGACCAGAATGGTTCTGTCTTGTCGGCGAGCGATCTCTTTTTTGGGTGGCTGGAAGGGGTTTCCGAAAATGGTGACGACGGACGAGAGAATCAAAACCAACAGATGCGCAGCGAGACTGGTGATGATGGCTAACTGTAACGATCGTCGCAATTTCGAATCGGGGACTTTGAACAGCAGGTACAAAGCCAGCGCGGCAGCAGCGGGCAGAACTAACAAACTACCCCACATCCACGGTCCGCGAAGCAGTGTCAGGATCGCGCCAATCGCGATGCCACACAGCACCGTCAGCGCAACAATCACTGGCCAGAATTGCTGATCAAAACTGCTGGGCGTTTGCGGCGTGATTTTCTGGACGGTTTTGCGTGACACGGCTGAGTTGGGGTGTTGGAGTTGGCAGTAGGCAGTTGGAAGCTAGGTTGAGGATCGACGGAACCGAGGACTAGCGTCCGGTTCCGTTGCCTCATTCGCCGTCGGTGGTGGCAGTGTACTCGTTAATGCCGGCTTTTTTACAAAGGCTCATGGCGATGGCGACCGGCTCCCATTCGGCTTTTTTGTCGGCGCGGATGATGACAGTTTGAGTGAGCGGGTTGTTAGCTTGGGCGCGGCGTAAAATCTGTTCGACTTGTTCGGGTTGTCGGAATCCGCCGTCAATAAAGTAGCGACCCTCTTTGTCGATGTTCACGATCAATTCCTGCGGTTGCAGCGTCGCGGGCAAGGCTTCGGTAACCGATGGAAGATTCAAATCCAGTTCACGTTCTTCGTCGGCGAATCGCGAAGAAACGAGAAAAAAGATTAATAGCAAAAATACCACATCGATCAACGGGGTGAGGTTCAGCGAACTCATGGCCGAAGTGCGTTTTATTTTAACAGTCATGTGAGCCGTCGAGAGTTTTCAGTCGGTGATGAGAATTAAGAAAATCAAAGCTTGCGTGAGCGGTTAGAACGTGTTTTAAAATTGTAGCGGAACGGCGCCAGCCGTCCGGTTTCACTATACCAATCTGCAATTTTAGGGTACCGGAGGGCTCGGGCCCTGCCGCTACCATTAACACGTTCCGATCTTAAGCGAAAGCCCTTAGGCGGGAGCTTTGTTCGCGCGCTTGAATCGTGTTTCTGAATTCTCAATGGCGGACTCTGATTTGTCCATCTCGCCACTCGTGAAGCGGACGAGGCCTTCATAGCGTTCGAATTGAGGTAACAGATTACTAATCATCTCTTCGATGTCATTCAGCAAATGGATGACTCGGTTTTCGTAAAAATGCGACAGGATGGCAGCGGGAATGGCGATCAACAAACCAGCCATCGTGGTTACCAACGCCACATAAATTCCGCTGGCGAGGGCGACGCCTTTGTTCTGTCCTGCGCCCAACTCGGCCAGTTGCGTGGTGTCATAGAACGCTTGCGTGATGCCCCACACGGTTCCGAGCAATCCAATCAGCGGTGCGACTGCGGCGGCAAGGCTGAGCCATGAAGTCATTTGGGTCAAGCGATTGGCTTCTCGTTGAGAGGCTTCCGCGACGGCGTGCTCCATTTCGGGTTGCGGGCGACCGACCTTCACCAACATTGCGCGGAAAATATAAGACGCCGTCGAAGGAAACTGCTGACAGACTTGATACGCCCGCTTCGGATCCAGTCCTGCCGGAGATTGGCTGAGCAAGGAAAGTTGTTCGATCATTCCCGCTGGAAAAATTTTCTCTCGACGAAGTGCCAGATAGCGTTCGATCCCGATCGTCACGACACCGACCGAAAGTATCGCCAGCGGAACCATGAACCAACCACCTTGGGTCAGCAATGAAAAAAAATTGATACCGCCACGTGAAGTAGATGCCGCGACCTCAACAGGTTCGGCTTGTGCGATCAGGACGATTAACGAGTTGAAAAAATTGGGCATGTGCGTTGAGGAAGGCGTTGAGTGTTGGCGGGATTAAGTCGGCGAGTGTGGCATCGGCTTCCAGCCTAGCCTGATGAAAATGCATAATCGGTGAAACTCATCGACTCGGAAGAGGTTGGTTGAGCGGGTGTCCGGTAGGGACAAAATATAGGTAGCACCGATCGCCTTTTGAAACATGCGTCCCGTAGGAACGCAATCTCGCATTGGCCGATAATGGTCGTGTCGATATGTCGTCCCTGCGGGACGAGAGTTGGGCTGATGATTCCATTTTCTACCGATATTCAATCCCTACGGGATGTTACAAAAAAGCTTGGCTGTTTTGATATGCCACGGGCCACTTACAGCTTCTCGAGTTGATTCAGTTGCTTGCTTGCCTGTGGGGCAAGTTTATCGTCGGGGAAATTCTTCACAAGAGTTTCAAATTGCTTTTGGGCCTGCGATTTCAGTTTGGCTTTTTCGGAATCGGGGGCAGAGCTGATTTGCACAAAACTACATTGACCGGATTCGTACAACGAGTAGGCCAACCAAGGCTTTATGTCAGCAGGCGTTTGTGGGCCACTGAAACGGTAATAGACCAATTTGTATTGCGTGATGGCTTCTTCAAATTTCCTTTGACCAAACAATAGATCGCCAATCAGACAACCAGCGCGAGCGCCGGTCTTGTTGTTCGCAACTGCGGCTTGCTCCAGCGCGGCTTTGGCCTCGTCGAATTTTTTCAGACCGAGGTGCGCGCTACCAATCTCCAACCAAGCGTCTTGCTTGACGGAGTCTTCTGCTTCACCGGTTGTCAGCGGCGTGGCAAAATCGATCGCATCTTGATAGCTGCCAGCCTTGTTCGCCGCTTGGGATCCATGCAGATGGGCGACAGTGCGAACGTCAGGACTAATGTTCGCCGCCGCTGCAATCGCAGGTTTTGCCAACAGATAATTTTTCAAAGCCTCAGCCCATTTGTCTTGACGAAATTGTGATTCCGCGACCATGAACTGACCATCGGCAAACAATTCGCCGCTGGGAAACTGTGCGACTTGATTCGCGAACTGCTTCTCCGAATCGGCAAATTGGTTTTGTTTGTAATGTGCCCAGCCGAGTTTGTAGAGGGCCTTTTCGCGGATCGACTCATTCCCAGCGGCGTCTGAATTGGCCGCCACTGATTTTTCAAAAGCCGCAATCGCATCCTTCCATTTCTCGTTTTGATAGGCTGCGGTGCCAAGATGAAAATTGGCTTCCGAAGCAAGCGAACTATCAGGAAAGTCGCTGGCAATTTTGCCGAAATGTTCGAGGGCTTTGGCAGGCTGATTTATTGACTGATTGGCCCAGGCTAATTCGTAGTGGTAGCGATCAAGGCGGGTGGAATTCGTTTCTTCAGCGAGCAAAGCCTCGAACGTTGGAATAGCATCTGCCCATTTAGACTGTTCGACTTGGGCCAAACCCAGTTCGTACAAGGCATTGAATCTCGCACTGCCGGATGGATTCGATTTCAAGAAGGCTTGCATATCTTCGATCGAGCCTTCCATTTTCCCGGTCTTGCGTCGCGCCGCACCGCGCCCGCTTTTTGCTTTCGCTGCCAAATCATGCTGAGGGAACTCGTCGATGATTCGAGAGAAGAGAGCGATCGAATCTTCAAACTGCTTGCGTTCCATCTGGCTCCAAGCCGCGTTGTAGAGCGCCAGCGGAACCAAATCGGATTGAGGATACTTGGCGATGACGATACTGAAATTCTTGAACGCCGCCTCAAACTGGCCAGACTCGAATTCACTTTCGCCGAGATAGAAATAGGCTTTGCCGAGCAACGCCGAATCCGGAAAAGCCGCGATGAGTTGTTCGATTTGCTGTTTGGCTTCGGCGATTTTCTTGGTTTGGAAAAGTGCTCGCGAAAGCGTCAAACGCGTTTCGTCAGCACTGCGCCATTTCGGATCAGCAGCCAGTGATTGCGTCAGCGGGGGGATGGCGGCCTCGTATTGTTCGAGATTGAATTGACTTGACCCAATCCAGTGCAAGGCTTCTGCTTTCTGAGTGGCGTCCGTGAACGATTCAACTTTCGGTGTGAGCAGGTCGATGACTGGTTGATACTTTTTCTGCACGAACTTTGAAAGCGCGGAACGGATCAACCAGCGATTTGATTTTTCATGATCAGGATATTTGGTTAGTAGTTGGTCGAAGACGGCTGCCGATTCGGCGTCGTTTTTTAACAGCAGCGCGTCAGCTTTAACTTCCAGTGTGTCGGGAAGAAAACTGTTGTCGGAATAATTTTTCTCGAATCGATTGGCTGCGGCGATGGCTTCATCAAGTTGATTGAGTTCCAGAAACGCAAAGGCCGCATTGTAGGTGGCAGACGGAGCGGATTCGTGCTGTGGAAATTTGTCAACGATTTCGAGAAACAGAGCAGGGGACTGGGCACGTTTTTCCGGCAATTGATAGGCCGCGTCGGCTCGATCGAGCATGAGCTGAGTCAATCGTGGGCTGTCAGCAGATTTTGGAATCCACTGGCTGGCGAGGTCGTAAGCCGCCTGAACCTGGCCCGATTTGAGATAGAGATTGCTGAGAGTCGCAGCAGCGGTGGCCGCAGTCTCTGCATCTTCGGACGCCAACGCGGTGGTTAACGCCGTGATGGCGAGGTCGGTTTTTTCTGCTTTGATATAACTGTAAGCGGCGTTGATCCGTGCCGGATTTTTGAAAGCGGAATCGGCGCGGTCTGCGACTGCCGCGTAAGTTTCGGCGGCACGTTGGTAGTCGCCTAGCTGAGCCGCACAATAAGCGAGCTGATACTGAGCTTCGTCGGCCATCTCTCGGAAAGCTGCCGGTTTCTCCGCGAAGCCTTGAGCGACAATCGCGGACAACAAAGTTTGAGCGGCAGCGTAATTCTTATCGGCGGTCGGTTTGTCGCCGCGATTGGTGTCGGCAAGTGCCAGCCCGATATGAGTTTGTGCGGTGCGGAAATTAACTTCGTCGATGAGCGGGTGTCCGCCAGCCGCGTCCGCCTCACTGCGGAATTTCTGGTAGTGCGTGAGGGCGTCGCTGAATTTACCGAGTTGTTCATTAACGTTGGCGAGGGCGTACAGTCCATCGAATTTGAAAGTCTGTTTCGGGTAGGTGATCATGTGGGCGTACGAGGCTGCGGCGTCTTCGAGTCGCCCAAGGTCCTCGAAGGCGTTGCCTTGGAAGAAGGCGGCTTGATCGTTGTCGGCGAACTGAGGAAATTGCTTCAGCAACGTTGCCAGCGTCTGGGTACTCGTAGTCAAAAGTATATTTGCTTCATTTTTCTTCGATTCATCGCCAGCACGGAATAGCGAGCGGCCCTGTCGAAATTGGCAGAACCCGAGATAGAGGTAGGCCTGCGGTTGCTGTTTCGCTTCGTCACCTGCAAGCAGCGGAATCGCGGCAGCAAGCTGAGTGGCAGCAGGCTCATACTTTTGGAGCTGAACATAGCAAACGCCCGCGTTGTAATGAGCTTTGCCGATGAGTTTTGATTTCGGAAAATCGGTGATCAGTTTCTCCCATTGCTGGGCGGCGAGAGAATAGTCTTCAGCGTTTTGAGCACCGACGGCAATTTGGGCGAGAACCTGAGCAGCAGCGTCATCCGAAGCCGATTGCTGAGATTGCGCTGGATTGGCCGTGGGCGTTTGGTTGGTGGGATTATTCTCTTGGGCAACAACAGGTACGACTGCCAGCGGGCAAATCAGGATGAAGAAACAAATTCCGATCGCATGGCGAATCGTCACTGGAAAAAATGGCTGGCAAATGAATCGGTGAATGGAAGCCATCATGTTACTTTTAGAGATTACAAGTTTGTCTTAATTGAAGCGTCAATTTTTTACCAATTGTAATGGAATTCGCCAGAATTCCCTCACGTAAAAAAAGGAACTCTGACCAGTCCCATTGCGCAACGAGCTTCACGGCGGACCGATTTAAATGAAGTTCTAGTTTATACGCCGTTAATACGCAGGAAAAGTGATTTTCAATGTTTCCGTCGAACGCGTGATGCCATTCTACAACGAAACACGCATCCATTCTCTGAATTATCTCGTTCCGCAGAAAGTAATATATGCGATTTTGTGCGAAATTCTGGCAGCAATAAACGTATACAAAACGACTTCGTCTCAGTAGAATACAGTCTCCTCTCTCTTCCACTGATCCAACGCGGAATGTTGACCTCGCCCGCCACTTCCTCACTTTTAAAAGCGGATCAAACTTTCTCATTGTGGAACCGGAACCATGAAACTTTTCTTTTATTCTATTGCTGCAAAACCAAACGAACTTGCCTCGCGTCATTCCAACGAGCATTCCTTTGATCGAATTCGCAAAATGAATCGTCGCGGTTTGAGTCTGGTTGAGATCTTAGTTGCGCTGACGATGACTTTAATCGTACTGGGTGCCATGATGACGGCGTTTCAGTACGCCAGTCAAGAAATGGCGTCGGGGCGTGCGATGATGGAGTTGGCGAATCGAGTTCGCGGTGCCGAGTCACTGTTGCGAGCGGATTTGGCGGGAGTGACCGTCGAGGCGAAACCTTACACGCAAACCGTAAATCCGCCGGGCTATTTCGAGTACATCGAAGGGCCGGTTCGCGACGTTACCTATGCGGCGCCAAACGCTTATCTAGGTGATATCGATGATGTGTTGGCGATGACCGTTCGCAGCAATGGAAGTCCGTTTCGAGGTCGACGGGGCAATGCCATCATTGAGTCTCCGCTCGCAGAAGTGGTGTGGTTCACGACGTTTGTTGATCAAGACGCGGACAACCTGGTCTCGTTCACCGAATCCATTCGGCTTCATCGGCGGGTGCTATTAATTCGTCCGGATGCGGGAGTGTTGTTGTCAAATGCAAATGCTGCAGCCGTGGATTCGTTTTTTCAAAACAATGATATATCGGCGCGGCTGGAGCCAGCAACTGGCTCGAACTTCAATGTGATTGCCAATAGCCTGAGCGACCTCGCGATCCGGGCACATCGATTTTGCCATGTACCCACCAAGGGGCCCAACACGACAAACCAGCTTGATCGAAGCCGTTTGCTTTTGCTGAGTCAATCCTATTTGGATGATGTGGTTCTCACCGATGTTTGTGCTTTTGATGTGAAAGCCTATTCTCCCAACGCGTCCGTTAACAAAGTCACAGACATTGTCATCCAACCTGGTGATCCTGGGTACGCCGCCGCTGGTGCCACCATGGCGGGAGCTTATGTAGATCTGGGTCAGGCCGGTGGTGGACTGTTTGCAAGCGCGCCAGATCCAAAATCGTATCCAGGTCCCGCGGCTGCCGGTCATTTTTATGACACATGGACGCCCTTTTACGAAATGGATGGCATCGATCAGGATGGCGTTTTCGGACCTGATCAAGGAACTGACGGTCAGGACCAAAATGGCAATGGCGTGGACGACATGACCGAACGCGAAACGATGCCGCCTTATCCCGCACCGTTGCGAGGCATCAAAGTTTCGATTCGCTTGATCGAAAAAGGAACGCGGCAGGTTCATCAGTCTTCGATCGTGCATAGTTTTCTGCCCGAGTAAGTGGCGGATTCAAAAGATCGCAACCGTCACGGCCCCGTTACCATGCCTCAGTCCGTCCATCCGATTCGCTTGCACGGGCCATGGCAAGCCACCGTTCTGCGATCTGATGACGGGGAAGACTCAGGTGAAGCTTTCGTAAGCGGGAGTGAATCTTGTCAATCGGATTCCGAGAATAGTATCAAGAGACTGATCCCTTGGGGCGCTACGAAAAAGCTGACGATTCCAG
Organism: Mariniblastus sp.; assembly: GCA_041741135.1. Classification (GTDB taxonomy): domain Bacteria; phylum Planctomycetota; class Planctomycetia; order Pirellulales; family Pirellulaceae; genus Mariniblastus. The sequence goes on along the minus strand of JBGSKR010000619.1, from coordinate 1,138 downwards.
GAAACTGGCACGATTGGCTGGGCGAAAGTTTTTCTGGCGTGGTTCGTTACGAGCGAAATTTTGGTTTGCCAACCAATCTTGCTGACGAACAGATGATCTGGCTGGTGATCGAATCCGTGAATCAGTTTGCTCACGTTTGGTTGAATGGAACACCACTGGGTGAAATGCGATTGGGCCAGCCTCCCTTGCGGAGGCCAGTGCGCGCATTGCTGCAAAATCGAAACTGTTTACAGATCGATGTCGAGTTTAGCCGCCGCGCGCTTGGCGGGCCAATCGCGACGGCAGGTTTAACGGGCGAAGTTCGCCTCGAGATTGTGGGGTGACACACCGCAAGTTGCCAATTTTGTCATTCCTGCCTGCGACTGGTCTGATGAAAATGCAGAAAGATGGGCAACTGGGGCAAGATTTCAATCGACAGACTTCTGCGAGGCAGCGAAGTTTTTTGAAGCATCCCGTAGGGATCAAATATCGGTAGAAATCAGAAACACCGAAACCAACCTTCGTCCCATCGGGACGACATATCGACACGATTTTTACCGCTCAAAACTAGATTGCGTCCCTACGAGACGCACGTTTAAGGGGGGGACAATCGCTACCAATATTTTGTCCCTACGGGACGCACCAACATTCAACTCGTTCCGAGTCGGTGTTCTTGATTGATTATTCTATTTTCATCATCCCGGTCTGCGACTGGGCTCTTAAAAATTTGGTGCGAACATGAGTTAAGAAGCCCAACCAGTTCCGCGAACTGGCTATGCTCTCGGGCAAAGCCACGACACTCGCTATCACTTGACATGCCAGCATTGGTGGATGCGATTTCTTCTTGCTTTACGAACGCTAACGAAGTTTGACGAATAATCCGGTCAATTCTCTTGAAACGAATTGATGGATTGGGTCTTCAATGTGCGATATAGAGATGTGCTCCGATCTGGATGATCGCCGAACCGGCGCTCGTCTTCCTTTGCTCAAGCTATTCTGCTTTCTCTCGACTGCTTCCTTTCGATTGACATCGTTCAAACGAACGAGTACCAAAAACCATGGAAACCAACCAACGACTGGAATTCGTTTTCACGACGATGATTCGGTTTCGTAAACTGTGGTTGATTCCCGCCGTTGGTGGGGTAGTGTTCTCGTTGTT
>JBGSKR010000618.1:0-8302 GCA_041741135.1 Mariniblastus sp. | reverse complement strand
TAAGGTATCAATCGTTCCATAGTGCGTCGTCATCGAGCCGAAAATTCCGGCGAGCGCGTAGTAATCGGTTTGCGGAATCGGATCAAATTTGTGATCGTGGCAACGAGCGCAGGCAATCGACACGCCCAACATCACTCGCGTCGTAACATCAATCTGCTCGTCCACCAAATCCAATTGATACTGCCGACTATTTTGTTCGGTCAACGTTTTGGGGCCGAAAGTCAAAAAGCCCGTGGCAATCAAATTGTCTGCCCATTGCTGATCGGTCTTCACTGGCAGCAAATCGCCCGCGAGCTGCTCTTGCACAAAGCGATGATAGGGCTTGTCGTTGTTGAATGAATCAATGACGTAATCGCGATACCGCCAAGCATGAGGAAAAGTAAAATTGACTTCTTTGCCTGTCGATTCCGCGTAGCGAACGACGTCCAGCCAATGTCGCCCCCAACGTTCGCCGAACTGAGGTAACGCCAGCAGCTCATCGGCCATCCGTTCGATCGCGGCATCGGGATCTCGATTCCAATCGGATTGAAAGCGTTCGATTTGTTCCGGCGAAGGAGGCAAGCCAATCAAATCGGTCGTCAGCCGTCGCAGCATCGTGTACGAATCGGCATCGGCCGCCGGCTCAAGCCGGTGCTCCTGCAGCCGCGCGAGAATAAAGTGATCGATATCGGACTTCGGCCACGTTGAACCCGATTCCGGAACGACTTGCGGTTGCGGAGGCTGGAACGACCAGAACTTTCGTCCGGCTTCAATGTCAGTCGCCGTGATCGCCGATTTCACAAGACCCGGTTCGGTAACGCGTGGATCGGGAGCGCCCATTTCGATCCAAGTTCGGAAATCGGCCAGCACCGCGGCAGGCAATTTCTTTTTTGGCGGCATCGAAAAATCTTCATGGTTGAGCGCGTTCCACAGCAAACTGCTTTCAATATCGCCTGGCACAACGGCCGGCCCGGAATCGCCCCCTTCCCGCGTTCCTTCCCGCGTGTCCAACCACAAACCGCCCTTGATTTGACCGACGGATGTCGAATGGCAGCCGTAACACTCGCGAACTAACACTGGTCGAATTTTCGATTCAAAGAAATCGGTTTGCTCGCGGGTTGGCTTTTCTTCGGCGATCGCGAATCCGCCGTTCACCAAGAATGCCACAGAAATTACGAACAGAGTCTGAAGGGCGAGTTTCATCGCAATTCTCGAAGTGAGTTTTGAAGAAGTGAAAGCTGTATGGCCAGCGGCCGATTAAAACGTATCCAACTAACTCGAAGTGTAAGAACCGCGATTGAAAAAATTTGCGGTATCAAAGCCCCAGTCGGGGCGACAGTGATTAGCCCATGGCGTGAGCCATGGGAGCCAGTCACCCCCATCACACCCCAAGCCCCAGTCGGGGCGATACTCGTTCAGCAATGATTGCTGTCGCCCCTCGCCGGGGCTTTAGGTTTATTATTATCGTGTCCCCACGGCTTACGCCGTGGGCTATTTGCTGTCGCCACTCCCGTGGCTAACCGACGTTTCCGCCGCTGGCGGTGAATTTTCCCTGTTAAGCAAATTTGTGTATCAATCCAATACCCCACTAATCAGCAGCGGGGCGTTGGGGTTTTTGGGGAGCCTTGCGTTCACCATCCCCGCGTGGGCCACCTTCACCTTCTCGTTTCGGTTTGCCTTCACCGTCGCGCTTTGGGCGTCCTTCCGCATTTCCAGCTCCATCTGGTTTGCGACCTTGCATCATTTTCTCGAACATGACTTTCAGTTCCGAGCGATCGAGCTCTCCATCGCCGCTGGCATCAATGCGATCAAAGTTCTGCTTCATTCGCTCAGGAGCTTCCTCACGTGAAAGCGTGCCACTACCATCGGCGTCAACTTTTTCGAACATCGCTTTCAGACGCTCGGCGGCGGCTGGACCGCCTTCGGGACGATTTCTATTTCCAGCCATCATTTTTCCCATCGCCGCTTTTAGTTCGGCTTTGTCGATCTTGCCATCGCTGTTGGCATCGACGCCATCGAGCCGTTTCTTCATTGGCTCGGGCAATTCTTCCATGGTTAAACTTCCATCACCATTCTGGTCAAGTTTTAAAAAATGTTTCTCGAAGCGTTCTGCACGATTGGCTTCACCATCAGCGTCGCGCTGTCTTTCAGGGCGTTTGCGGTCTGGCTTCTGAGCATCTGGCTTCTGGGCAGAAGCTAGACTGGTGGTGGTTGCGAGAACGGCCCCGCACAATGTAAGAATCAATGTCTTCTTCATCGCTATCTCCTCGTTTTAAAAGTGGGTGTTCGAATGAGTGGTAAAGGAATTCAATTGGGGCAGCAAGCTTCAAACTGGCTTAGCTCCCCGCGAACCGAAGATGATCGTCGGCTAATCTATGACACGCAACATCACGCCAGTCGAGGACAGACTATTTCAGGTTTTTCTGAAAAAAGTTTGGCGACAGCCTCGGCCTTCGTTAAACTTCGGCTTGCCACTCGCATCCAGTTCGTAAAAAAGCGATATTTCAGCGAGACCTAAGCAACCACAACCGGGTTAAAACGTTACGTCCCTCGTTTACCTCGACCATCTTCGAGCATTTCAAACCGTTGCACATCGCCGCTACTCAAAAGACTTCCCACGCCAATCCCATGACGGCTTACGACACCATTCCCGAACCGGCACAACTCAAGCTTGCCTTAAAAACGGACGGACAATCAGCCCTCGCCGATTTTTTTGAAATCGCAAAACCACGGCTAAAACGGATCGTCCATTTTCGATTGGACTACCGGTTGGGCGGACGCATTTCGGAATCAGACGTGATCCAAGATGTTTACTTGCGGGCTGCAGAACGGATCGAGCGGTTCCTCGAGAACGAAGACATGCCGTTTTTTGTCTGGCTGCGATTGGAAACCAGTCAGCGCCTGCACGAAATACATCGGCACCATTTCGGCGTTGAGAAAAGAGATGTGCGGCGAGAGATCGCTTTCGAACCCGCACACGACGGGAGGACTTCCATGGCATTGGCCGCGCATCTGGTAGCCCAGATGACTTCACCCAGTCGCCTTGTCGAACGCGCTGAACAAATCTCGATGTTGGAGAAAGCTCTCAACGAGATGGACGATTTGGATCGCGAAGTCATCGCGTTGAGGCACTTTGAAGAGCTATCCAATGTCGAAACGGCTCAGGTGCTAGGCATCGAAACATCCGCCGCCAGCAAACGCTACTTGCGAGCGCTCAAGCGTTTAAAGGAAATCATGCAGCCGTTTCAATCTCATTAACAAATTCACCACTGCCATGTCCGACTCACCCGCTGATACATTAATCCTTGAAAGAATCGTCGATCAGTTCACCGCTGAACTCCGCGATGGCAAGCACCCAGCGATTGGCGATTATCAGGAACGTCATCCAAAGTTAGCAATCGAAATCGCCGATGTGCTTTCATCGGTTGCCATGATCGAACAACTTAAAAACGGTTCGGTGACGCGCGTCGACTATCACTCGCGATTTGAATCCGTATCCGACTTGAAACAGATCGGTAACTACACCGTCGTGCGCGAACTCGGCCGCGGCGGAATGGGGATCGTCTTTGAAGCGATCCACGAATCACTGGGGCGGCGGGTAGCGATCAAGGTCATGCCGACTCCCTTGGTCGATGGAAAAAAACAAATCGAACGATTTCGCCACGAAGCCGCTGCCGCCGCGCGGTTGCACCACACGAACATCGTCAGCGTCTTCGGTGTTGGTGACGGCGATGGGTTTCTGTATTACGTGATGGACTGGGTCGATGGCTCAAGCCTCAATGCCGTCATCGCCGAGGGCGTGACCGAGTATTCAACTTTAGCAGCAACAACAGTGGCGGCGAGTCGCGGTGCAGAACATTTTCGCTGGTGTGCACAACTGGGAGCGAAGCTTGCTGATGCACTCGCCTATGCTCATGCCGCCAACATACTACATCGCGACATCAAGCCCGCCAACATTGTTCTTGATCGAAAAGGAACTCCTTGGATTACTGATTTCGGACTTGCCAAAGACAGTTCGCGAGAGGTCAATCTGACAAAAACCGGCGAAGTCATCGGCACGCCGCAGTATTTAGCGCCTGAATCGCTCGAAGGTCGCTACGATATTCGCAGCGAAACGTACTGTCTCGGGCTAACGTTGTACGAGTTGGTCACACAACGACCGGCTTATGCCAACGGAACCGCCGCGTCCGTGATTCGCGCGATTGCCACCGCTTCGCCGACTCCGCCACGAAAGATTGACGCATCGATTCCACTGGACCTTGCCACGATCATTGAAAAGTCGATCTCGCGCGATGCCGATTTGCGATACCAAACGGCCGCCGAAATGCGCGACGACTTGTTGGCGTTTTGCGATGAACGATCAATTTCCGCTCGACGACCTTCCTGGTTAGAAAGCACGATTCGTTGGAGTCGCCGAAACCCTTTGCCCGCTACGCTGTCCGCGGTTTCTGCGCTGCTGCTGGTGATGGTCGCCGTGTCAACCAGCGTTGGCTACTGGGCGACGACCAATGCGCTAAACAAAGAGGCCGAAAAATCGGAGCATTTGCGACAGCAACAATTGGCCACGGCGGCAGCGCGCGATGAAGCCGAAGAAAACCTGACGCTCATGAAGTCGCAGTTTGAACGCGCTGAAGCCAACGTCAGTATCACGCTCGATGCCTTCGAGGAAATCTTCAAATCGGTGATCTCGCGCGGTTCGGCGGCAACCGATGAACTAGACATCGACGGGTTTCGAGAAATTTCGGGAATCGCATCCTCGATTACCAAACAGGACGCACAGTTTCTGAACAAGCTGGTTCCATTCTATGCCGAATTCGCCGCCACCAACGCGGACAATGCGAGACTGAAAACTGAATCCGCGAAGGCGTATCGTCGCGTGGGCAATATCTATCAGTTAGTGGGCGAGTTGGAATCATCCATCGTCGCTTATCTCAAATCGATCGAATTGTTTCAATCGATGTTGGCAAAAGCACCAGACTCAAAAGTTGATTTGCTAAACTTGGTACAGACTCAGAACGAGTTGAGCGCCGCCTATCGTCAACACGGTGACCCTCGCACCGCTCGCGATTGGAATTTGACTTCAGTGGAACTGCTCAAGCAGTCTCCAATCGCGACATCCGACCATGATGTTCGGCTAGAACTTGCCAGAACATTGAGCGTGCTTGGGTTTAATCTTTTTCGAACTTTTAGTATGGGCAGCCCCAAGCCGGTCCGGAATCTTCAATTGCGAAATGAAGATCGTTTCAATCAATACATTAATTCGAATCGACCACGAATTTTGCCCGAAGCCGTTCGCTTCGCCGCCCAACCGTTCTCCCGGGGGCAAGAAAGCGAACTGAAACAAGCCACTCAGATCATCGACGAATTGGTAGCCGAAGCACCCGACAACGACGAGTTCCGTGCTGTCCGAGCGACGTGCTATTGCATCTTGGCCACCACTCGCAAAGACTTTGATCCAAAAATTGCGGAATCGATTCGTGATCGAGCGATCAAAGAGTTCGAGAATCTGGTTGCGAAGCATCCGCAGAATCATGAGTACCGCTATTTGCTCGCGCTGGCTTGTTCGCTGGAATGTCAACAACAAGCCACCGCCGAGGATGTTCGATTGCTCGAGCGTTCCTTGGAAATTTCGGCGGAACTGATTGAGCAGTTTCCCAATCTGTTGGACTACCAACATCTCCACGCCAGCTTGCAAGTGAGATTGGCTAGACACTTGTGGGACGCTGACGCTGATGAAAGCGAGCTCACAGAGACACAACGTCGGGATGAAGTTTGGTCGGCGCTGAAGACCGCCAAATCTTCCTTGCAGCAGTTGATCAAACACACACCCACCGATCGTTCTTTCAAGCCGACATTGTTGGCTTGGTTTGCTCAAACACAAAAAGTATCAAGATCACTTCGCGACGCAGGCGACAATCGCGCTGCGCAACAAGTTCAACAAGCGATGCTTGAGCTAAGAGACGAGCTTCGCGTGCAAGCGAATTAAAAACGTTTCGATTTCAGTAGCCCGACGCGCCAGCGAGGCGACGTTTAAGGCGATTTGCGGCATCCTCGCTGGCGCTGTGGGCTTGTATTCGGTCGCTTCGCGACTTCGATTTCATTCGGCAATTGCCGATTAAAACAGAAGTTTCGTGGCAAAGTGCGCACCTTCAAAACTGGCGCGTCGGGCTCGTATTTGATCGCTTCGCGAGTTTGATTTCTTACGGCGAACCGACCGTAAAAGCGCAGCAAAAAAGACAGGACGAATCCTGTCTTTTTCGAAACTCCGATCAAGTGGTCAAGCAAACTTGATCGGGTTTGAGTTGAACGCTGCGGCATGAAATTGCTTAAGCGCTAATCTAAGAAGCCGACCAATTCTTGGCTGCGGCTGGGTTGCTGCAACTTGCGAACAGCCTTGGCTTCAATCTGTCGAATCCGCTCGCGAGTCACTTTGAAAATGTGCCCGACTTCTTCCAACGTATAACTGTATCCGTCACCCAGACCATATCGCAGTTTAATAATTTCGCGTTCGCGATAGGAGAGCGTTTTCAGCACATCCTGAATTCGACCGCGAAGCATTTCCTGCGCGGCTCCGAGGGACGGATTCTCCGCTTCGCCATCGGGCAGCAAGTCACCGAAATGGCTGTCCTCACTGTTGCCGACCGGCCGATCCAGACTGATTGGATAACGGCTCATCGCGAGCACACGTCGCGCCTCATCGATGGTGGTTTCACTGCGGCGAGCGACTTCTTCGAGCGACGGTTCGCGACCGAGTTCCTGCAAAAGTTGACGCGAGACGGTTCGAACACGGGACATCGTTTCGACCATGTGAACTGGAATCCGAATCGTTCGGCTTTGATCCGCAACTGCCCGCGTGATGGCTTGGCGAATCCACCATGTCGCATAAGTACAGAACTTGAAACCACGACGGTATTCAAATTTGTCCACGGCTCGCATCAAACCTGCGTTGCCTTCTTGGATCAGGTCCAAGAAACTGAGTCCGCGGTTGCGATACTTTTTGGCGATCGAAACAACCAATCGCAAGTTGCCTTCGGACAATTCACGTTTCGCTTTTTGGTACTTTGTGTAAATCTTGCGAAGAAACCTCACGCGATTTCGCAGGGACTGGGGGCTTTCCTGACAGGCCAGCAAAATCGTGCGCATTTCCTGAATCCAAGGGGCGCGTTCGTGAGCCGGCTTTTTCGCTTTTTTGTGCTTTTGAACTTTTGCTGCCAGTTCATCGACACGAATACTGAAATCTTCGATCACGCGAATCAACGACTCGATGCGTTGAGTTCGCAAACCCAACTCTTCGATCAATCGTACAGCTCGACGGCGACGACGAGCAAGATTTTGCCAAGCTTGCTTGCGGCGAGTTTTTGATTGGCTTTTGGAGAATGCAGTCAAGAAATCATGCCGGTTGCGTTTCAGCAGCACCGACAAGGTATTCAAGTTGTGAGGAATGCGACCGAGGATTTGTTCTTTTTCCAATCGATCAGTTACTGAAACCTGGACAGTGCGGTCAAACGGTAGCTCGCCGCGATGGACTCGCACGAGCGTTTTGTAGGCCGCTCGGATGACGTAATCACATTCGAGCAATTTGGTGCGGAACTCGCGTCGCGTGTCTTCGATTCGCTTTGCCAACGTGATTTCTTCACGACGGGTCAGCAAGGGAATTTCACCCATCTGGGTCAAGTACATGCGGACCGGATCGTCCGACCAGGTTTCGGCATCGTCGATACTTGCAACCAAATCCTCCGATTCGATATCGTCTGAATCTTTGGCATCATCTTTCGCGTCAAGCAGCGGGGCGTCATCATCGTTATCATCATCGACGTCGACCACCGAACCATGGTCGACAACGTCGTCGAAATTTTTGGGAGCAACGCGAGTGCGCGTGCCTTCACCGTCAAAATCATCAAGCAGTGTGTCGTACAATTTCGTACTCCTGCGCAGTTATTAAAGTTTTAAAGTTGAATCGTTTGGAAAAAATCTGTATTGGGTTGAAGCCGAATTGGTTCAGAACCGATTGGGTTGACACCGAACTGGGCCAGAACCTGAAGAACTGTACCACTTGAAATCGCTATCGTTCAGCAGAAACGAAATTTGGAAAAAGATTCTAATTAGGCAAACGACGCGGCACGTAAAAAGGGCGCACAACGAACCCGTCGATCTAGCTTACTGCTTGCAGCCACCCACGAAGCGTCTTACTTCGCGTGTAGAGTCTTTCTCACCCATCCACTTTTGCTTGATTGTTTTTGTTGTTTTCACCGGAGCGAAACAAAAAACCAGTCCGCGTTCATTTGCACCCGAGTGGTCTGGGAGGTTGGAATGAATCGAGTTA
>JBGSKR010000617.1:0-4069 GCA_041741135.1 Mariniblastus sp. | reverse complement strand
GGCGATTCACCGTCGGCCGAAGCCAGCGAGTTTGACATGTCGGGCGTGGTGAAGGCGATTTCGCAGAAACGACCTAATTCTTAGGCAATGATGAGAAAGGCCATTGGCCAAACATGCGACTTACCATCCATTTGCCAACGGCCAACAAGAATCGGAAAGCAGCCGAAAACGCCCGACAAAAACGTCCATCGTGCGGAGCTGGTTACTTAACTTGTTCCTTCATCGTAAACCAGCTCATTGCGCCCAAGATCAGTGCGCAAACGATAAACACAATATCCATCAGCATATTCGCATACTTGAACGGCGCAAGCTGATACATCCCGGCCATGCCGAGAATCAAGTCCGCCAAAAACAAGGCGAGAACGATGACCGCAATCGAAAATGCGGCGATACATAGCCCCTTCTGCACAGCAGTTCCTCAGTGGTTGCGATGGGAGCGATGAAAAACGCCCGCTTCACGAAAATGGCCCTCTACGGAAACGACTCCCGAAATCAAAATCGGTTCGGATGCATGACTTACCGTAGAACAAATACTCAGTTAGTATAATTGGCATAAGTTCCGTGTCACGGTGTCTCAAAAGATTTGTTTTTAAACTTTTGTCTTCATCCGCATCCATCACCAATTGATTGGAATAACCGTCAGAACCCCCAACAAAGTCGCCTTTGCTTTCTAGCCGATCCGTTGGGGCCCAATAAGCCAAACTCAGACTTTTGGCCTTATCGCTTTTCCTGCCAACATTTTTCAAACCCGCTCCTTCACCGCATCATGAAAACCGCCGTTTATACGGGGTCTTTTGATCCCGTCACCTTGGGCCATCTTAACGTCATCGAGCGCAGCAGTCGCCTCGTCGAACGACTTATCATTGGAATTGGCTTGAATATCGAAAAAACCGGGCTGTTTAATCTCGATGAACGCATGGAATTGGTCTGCCGGGTCACGGCTCATCTCGACAACATTGAGGTCAAACCGTTTCAAGGCTTGGCCGTGAATTTCGTCAAGGAGTGTGGAGCCCGAGTGATGATTCGCGGCGTTCGACCGTTAACCGACATCGCTGCGGAATTTACGATGATGATGGCTAATCGCCGCCTGAACGAGGAACTGGAAACCGTGTTCTTAATGGCCGACGGGGATTACGCTCACGTGTCGAGTTCGCTAATTAAGCAGATCACTCCGCTGGCCGACGACGAACAACTCGCGAAATTCATTCCGGCTGCCATCGTGCCCGACCTGCGCCGAAAGCTGAATCCTTAAACCCGTAGCATACGCTTCTCACCTGTGGGTTTCATGCTTGGGAAAACTTGCAGGCTGGAAGCGTATGCCACTTTGAGGTTCGAAGTTATCGGCGACTTGGCTTAATGAACTTTAAGCGGGCTTGTTACGAACTCGTTACTTTGGCGACTCGTTTTCTGCACTAAGATGTGCCTAAAAGAAGGTATCCAGTTTCACTCTTTCAGCCGTCCCACAGAACAAACAGCGAGGCAAATCATGTTGATTCTCTTTAAGCTCCAACGGTCACTTTTGGGTTTACTAATTTCGCTGGCCATTAGCACGGTTGCTTTCGCTGACGAACCGACGACCTCGGAGCTGACTTCATCGGAACTGAAGCTTACGACCGAGCGCGTGATCGTCTTCAAAGACGGTTATTGCCTCGTCGTCAAAAAAGGCGTGGCAACCACCAATGAAGCGGGCGCCGTATTTACCGACGAAGTCCCCGATGCGGCGATCCTTGGCTCATTCTGGGCGGTCCCCGAAAAGGGAACAATCCACTCGATTGTCGCTGGATGGGAAATCGCCGAATCGGAAATCGAACGTCAAGTGAATTGCACTACAGTGATCGAAATCATTAAAGCCAATCTCGGCAAACAATGCACTTTTGAACAAGGCGACGAGAAATTTTCCGGTAAGCTGATCAAGATACTATCCAACGACGATCTGGAAGAAATCGATTTTACCGCACCGGTATTGCGCACCGAACTGCCGAATGGAACCCGCATCAGCCGCGTCGTGATGCCCCACGCTACTCACCTGTCCGCAGCACCTGCTGCCGTCGCCGACGTGCCTTCGACAACCATTAATGAAGTGACGGGAGCTCATTTTGTGTTGCAAACCGAGGCCGGTGAAGTGATGGTTGCCACCAATTCGATCCTAAACCTGACCATCGAAGGCATGACCAGTACCCGCACGCAAACCGCCACTCGCAAATCTCGCCACAAGCGACTGTCGCTGAAATTTGCCGAACCCAACTCGGAAGTGAAAATCAGCCTGATGTACTTTCGTCCTGACGTTCGCTGGATTCCTACCTATCGCGTGAATCTTACTAACGCACCGTTTCTTCAAAAGGGAAAAGATGATGCAAACAAAAACGCGAAACCAGCAGGTACCAAAACTGCCGAATTGATCATGCAAGGCGAAATTCTCAACGAAGCGGAAGACTTCACCGACGTCCCGTTTCATGTCGTCGTCGGCGTTCCCAATTTCCGTTTCCGTTCCATCCCCAGTCCGATGGTACTCGAATCCAGTCTGCAAAACGTCCTCGCTCAAGCCGCTCCCGATATCATGGGCAATGGCAGTTTTGGGAACCAGCTTCAGCTTTCCAATGCGCTCTACACGCAGCGATCCTCCGAGTTCCGCAGCAATCGGGCCGGTGGCGACGACAACCGTGCCGCGATCGATTTGCCTGAGGAACTGAACACCAGTAGCGGCAATGACCTGTTCGTCTATGAACTGAAACCGATGAGTCTGAGAAAGGGCGAGCGAGCGCAAGTCCCGATTCTGCGAACCAGCGTTGCCTATCGCGATGTTTATACTTGGGAAGTCGACGTGCCTCACTCCGAGACTTACGCCGCGACGGGCGGATCGACTTCACCGTTAGTTCTGTCCGAAAACAAAGTTTGGCGACAAGTCGAGTTGATCAATGACACCGACATTCCTTGGACCACTGGAGCCGCGATGTTCGTTGACGGTCATCAGCCACTGGCTCAGGAACTGTTGACCTATACCTCACCCGGCGGTATCTGCCGGGTTCCGGTGACGGTTTCGGTCGATCTTCGTGGTAAGATTGAAGACAGCGAAACCAAACGTGAACTGAATGCTATCCGCTGGCGGAACGACGACTACCTGCGGGTCGATGGTAAAATCGAAGCCGAACTGGCCAATAACAAACAGGAATCGGTTAACGTCGAAGTCCGGTTGCGTTTCGGTGGAAAGTCAACTTCCGTGTCGCCTGACGGAACCGTCACGCATCACCCCTATCGTGCTGAAGACTGGACGAATGGCCGGGGTGACACCTTCAACAACAGCACGCTGATCAAATGGGAATCAAAAATTGAACCGGGCGAGTGCTTCAAGCCCGTTGTTGAATATGAGTTTTTCATGCGGCACTGAATGCGGCATTAAGTTAGGTTCTCATGCAACAAACGATACTTACCATCGAAGACGACCCGGCGATTCGCCGTGGGATCGCGGACTCGCTCAGTTATCACGGCTTTCGTGTTCTCGAATCGGCTGATGGCAACGATGGTCTGCAAAAATCGTTGTACGCTCACTACGACTTGTTGCTCTTGGATTTGGCGCTACCTGGCGTTTCCGGTATGGCCATCCTGCAACAGTTGCGTGCGGTCCGTCCGACCCAGCCTGTAATTATTCTCACTGCGAAAGGCAACGAAGAAGACCGCATCAACGGGCTGAAACAAGGCGCGGATGATTACGTGGTGAAACCGTTCAGCGTCAAGGAACTGATGGCACGAGTCGAAGCCGTGTTGCGACGTTCGGCGGAGCGACCCCAAAACGTTTTGTCCGTTTCCTTTGAAGCCGGAATGCTTGATTTCGAACGACGCGAATTGTGTTACCACGACCAGACACGAACCGAGTTGTCAGAAAAAGAAGCCGAGATTTTAAATTATCTCGTCGCACATTCTGGCCGAGCCATCTCGCGCGATGAATTGCTTTCCAATGTTTGGCGACTTTCTCCGCAAGGCATCAACACCCGTACCATTGACATGCACATCGCTCGACTGCGTGAAAAATTGCGGGACGACAAAGTCAGCCCGCGAACGCTGTTAACCGTTC
>JBGSKR010000616.1:0-4024 GCA_041741135.1 Mariniblastus sp. | reverse complement strand
TGCAGCAAGTGTTGACTGGATTGAATTAGTGTTACGTTCGCGATTTACTCCAGAGTCCGCAGGGTTTACCTGAGTGGTACTGCTGGCACGAAAAAGGGATTGGCGCGATCCAAATTGGACGAAAGTCCGTATCAATCGCTTGCTGAGTGCAATAATGGAGTGAACAACGATTCAAACGTGAGGCGAATTTCACGATCGAGTCAATTTTCACAGGAATTTTATCCACAGCCACGGAATGGCGTAAAAGACTTCGCGTTTTCGCAAAGTCTTGTTTGCCTCTCCATTAACCAATTAATTGAGCTTCGTCAGACTGTGGCGCTGTTGCGACCAGCTTTGACGAATTCAATCATGGCAAATAGAGAGGCTAAGCAGCGAGTCACGCTATCTCTGGAGGAATCTGATGGGTTCATTTCAACAAATATTACTTGGTGGGATTTGTCTCGCCGCTGCGTTTGGGATGGGGCACTATCTCAATAACAAACCGGTTGCGGATCGTTCGGCCAATGCGATTACTGATTCTAAATCGGACGGTGGAAACGGGTTCCGAATGGGTAAAGCGGAGTCTCCCACCAGTTTTCTGGAGTCGTCGCCATTGCCTCCGCCGACGGCGATTGTGACGATCCGCGAACCGGTTCGTTCGAATGTGCCGACCCTGAAGGCTCCCAGTACAATCGCGCCGACTTTCCGTGAAGGGGCTGATCAATCTGACTCGGTTCAAAGCACGAACTTTCTTGGCGCTTTGGGGGCGGCTTCGATTCCCAATGTCGTTGACAATCAGCGTCGGCGAGCGATTGTCGTACCTGATTTTTCAGAGTTGGCGGCCAGTTTCAAAAACACTCCGCTCGAACTGCCGCCCATAGAAGGCAATCGTCCGCCGAACTCGCAATCTGAAGTTGCGCAGAGTCATAGCTCGATGCAGAATCCGCCAAGCGATTACGTTGATCCCTACGCCGACGGACGACTTGTTCAAGGTTCGAGGGAACAAGCCGCTGACTTTACGCCAGAAATTGAGCCGGACCGTTTTCGCGATGCTTCCCAGTCCGAGAATGCTCGCGAGAGCCGGAACTTATCGCCAGTGCAGTCTCAGCACCAAGCTCTTGATGACGCTCGACAGCCAATTGACAACCGTGTGTTTGCTGCTCCTCCGCTAGTGCCCGATTTTACTAACCTGCAGCGGGAGCCGATTGATGAGAGTCGCGTTGTTTCGCTGCGAGCTGAAGTGGATCAGCGAGCTGACGATCTGCGGCAAGCGATCACCGCATCCGAAGATAGTCTTCAGGCTTCCGGTCGTTGGGCGCCTGCGAATCAACGCGATGGACAGCAAGTAGAAAACAGGGATCGGGTCAGCGATCAAGACTCAGAACAGAGTTCAATCATGGATCAATCAAATCCTGCTCCGCTTGCGGAAACTCGGCCCCGGATTCCGTTTGGTTTAACCGATGAAGCGAAAACGGAATTGGTAGGTTTGCGAAAGCCCGCCGATCGAAAATTGAGGGTCGGTGCGAAACGGTTTGAAGAATACGTAGCCGTCGAGGGTGATACATTACAGTCGTTGTCGACGAAGTATTACGGTCGCCCGGATTTTTATCTCGATATCTATCTCTCCAATCAGACTCGTTTACGAAATCCAGCAGAAGTTCCCGTCGGAACTCGGCTGCAAATTCCAATTTTCGAGTAAGAGTTGTCGCAGGCGAGTTGTTCCAAAACTGTCGCTGCCTTTGCCCTTCGAAGAGACGCTGCTACCTGGAAAGTAAATCAGTCTCAAAACTCGCTTTGCAACCGAAGGCGATTATCCGTTCAGTTTCGTTCGCGAGATTGCCAACGGAAATCGCCTTTTTTGGAGCCAACTTGGCTGTCTACAAATTTAGCCAAGTACTTCCAGAACCCGGCAACTTCGTTGTCACGAATTAACTCGGAACCGGTCGCACGAGAATTAGGTATAGCCGCTTTATACAACGTTGTTTTTTGGGAACGCTCTTTTGGATCTTGAATCTCGGAAACATCAGGACGACCTTTTTCCATGATCTGGTATAACTCGGCAGCATCTCGTGCCGCCGTTGTATCACCATCCGCCCAAACAACCAGTGTCGGTAGATTCACGCCAACACGTCCAGAGAACAGCGGGTTCTTCACGAATGGCAAGACGTTCAAGTTTTTTAGCTTTCGCTTGGGGGAAATTAGAGTGATGGATTTAACGTCTTGACCTTGTTTGAGTGCACCAACCGGAGGCCAAGACCAATCGGAAATGGTCCACTCTAAACCAAACACGGCGGATTCGCCGACTACAACCAAATTCAAAAGGTCAATATTCAACTCACCATCATTGTTCCGCTGCATTAAGTATCTTTTGCATGTCTCGAAATCTTTAAATACGGCCGCAAAGTCGGCTTTTCGAAACGTTTTGTAGTCCAATGTGATGTTGCTTCCTGCAACACTGGTGCTTTCTCCGTGTCCACGAAGGTCGGGTACGATCACGGAGCAACCGAGAGATTGCAAATATTTTCCGAATGGAACGAGGTCTTGTCGATCGCCATCCCAGTCATGGATCAATATGAACGGCATCACTTCTTTACTATCGCCCGGTGTATGAGCGTGGGGTGATTCGAGATAGGTGCATTTGAGTAACACGCCATCTTTGGTGTCGAGGGTAATTTCCTTGGGTTCGGGAATCTTGATTTCTTTTTCGTCGGTTTTAGCGTCTTGCTTCGCCTTCACCGCCGGATCTGGGGCAGCCTGAAAAATGGTTGCAGCGCTTGTCCCATGCGGCAGAAAGCTAAAAACCAGCAGTATCGCCGCCAAGATAGCCTTAGGATGAAAGGAGTGCGGCAAACAACCTGCGACACTTGATGCATCGGTTAAAGAAGCGGGTTGGGAGTTAAGAGGTTTTTTCATGACGTGGCCATTTAGATTGCGAAGCAAGTTTAAGGTTGCAACGATCGGGTGGTTAATCGAAGGTTGCTAATTATTGTCATTCTAGTCGAAAGAAGCCAACTTTGAGCAGACGTTTGTGGCATGTTTTTACCGAAATTTCTCTTGTCGATCGCCTTTGACTGACAGAAAATGGTAAAATACTGATTAAGCTTGCCTTCATTCTATTTGAATCCTAATTGGAGATTCCACCGTGAGTTTTAAAAGCCTAAGACGTTGGTGGCAAATTAAAACCGGAAAACTTGACACTCCACTTGACGGTGAAGTACCGTTTTGGGGGGTTAGTCTCGTGTTTCATTTGGTGTTGCTGGTACTGTTGGCACGGATGATCATGCCGTCTGATCGCGACAAATCGGTGAAGCTTGATATGGAACCGCCTCCTCCGGAAGTCGAAGTGGATGAGCTTCCCGAAGTCGATTTTGACGAAATGGTGCAAGAAGAAATCGGTGCGAAAGCGGAAGCTGGATTTGAGGTGGTGGCGTCAATGGCGCCCACGATTGATATCTCTGAAGATCCTGTCGATGTCGAAATGGAGACCTACGCATTCGGCGAGATTTTTACTAGTGAAGATTTCATGGAAGCTACAGGAGCAACGTTTTCCGAACGAGCGGTAAAAGGCTCCGTTGGCAACTCGGTTAGTGGAGCATCGGGGGCAGTCGACCGGATTACTCAGGAAATTTTATTGTCGATGCAAGAGCGGAAGACATTGGTGGTTTGGTTGTTCGACCAGTCTGCCAGCTTGATGCGTCAGCGCGAGGAAATTCAATCTCGGTTTAACAAAATTTACGAAGAACTGGGAGTGCTAGAAAATAAAGGTCACGAGGCGTTCAAAAACAAAGACGATCAACCGCTACTAACTCAAATTGTTGCGTTTGGATCCCAAGTCACTCCCATGTTGCCTGAGCCGAGTGAAGACCTTTCCATCGTGTCCGACGCGATTTCTCGCATTCAGCGCGATGATACTGGAATTGAGAACGTAATGACGGCAGTTATCACGACAGCCGGCAAATACAGTAAGCTTCGAAAAATAGACCGAGCGACGGGGCAGCCCGAACGCAATGTGCTGTTGATCGTGATATCCGATGAAGCCGGTGAT
>JBGSKR010000615.1:0-4905 GCA_041741135.1 Mariniblastus sp. | reverse complement strand
TCGACGTCGACCAATACGTGAACGCGCTGTTTGATGTTTAAGAAGAGTGCTCACCCATTGACAGCCCTTTTTCCCTATCTAATATAGGCAGCATGAATTCGGCAAAAGTCCATCATCATTCGACCCATATTCACCGCGCTATGGAAATCGCGCAGGACTAGCCCCGTTTTTTGAAATACACCTAAAAAAACATCGCGCTGGCCCTTTCGGTCAGCGTTTTTTTTTGCTTGTGGCATAAGCTTCCAACTTGTGATCAACCAGTGGCATAAGCTTCTAGCTTGTGATTAGCTTGTTACCATTAAAAAACCATCCCAAAAACAATTCACCTCAGAAGACAAAACAGGAAACTATCCCATGGCCCCCGTTCATGACCCCAACGTCGTCCGCATGGCGCTGCCGAAAGGACGAATGTTCGATCAAGTCGTCGATTTGCTGAAAGGCGCGGGCGTCTCGATCCGCCAATCCGAACGCGGTTACCGACCGACTTTGTCGCTGCCAAACTACGATTGCAAAATCCTGAAACCGCGCAACGTGATCTCGATGCTGCACGCTGGAGCTCGCGACATCGGTTTCGCTGGCAATGACTGGGTCGCCGAAATGAAAATGGATCTGCCGCTCTTGTACGAGACCGGACTCAACCCCGTGCGCCTCGTGGTTGCGGCACCGCCCGAGATTTTGGAGAACGGTCAACTGCCTCACCGCCCTGCCAACAATCCGCTGGTGATTGCGACCGAGTACCCGGAATTGACGCGACAATGGATTGAACAGAAGGGCTTGAACGCCGAAGTCCTCCACACGCACGGAGCAACCGAAGTTTTTCCACCCGAAGACGCAGATTGCATCGTCGATAACACTTCGACCGGCTCAACGCTGCGAGCGAATGGGCTGCACATTATCGAGGACATCATGTCGTCGGCGACTTGTATTTATGCGTCGCGTGCGGCGGTTGCGAACCCAGCCATCAAAGCCCGCCTCGATGTGTTTGTGATGCTGCTCGATTCGGTCATCAAGGCTCGCGAGCGAGTGATGATGGATTTGAATGTGGCGGCTGCTGATCTTGACGCGGTGCTGGCGTGTCTGCCTTCGATGCGTCAGCCGACCGTTTCGCATCTGTCGAATTCCGATTGGTGCGCTGTCCGCTCTGCTGTTCCTCGCAACCAAATGGACACTTTGATTCCGAAACTGAAATCCTGTGGCGCTTGCGACATTGTCATCACAGCCGCCGAGCAATTGATCGCTTAAGGAGTTGTCAGTTTTCAGTCGGCAGTTGTCAGAAAGAGAGACGCCGACCGCTTACCGCCAACTGATCACTTCCAACTGCCCACTGCTTACTTCCAACTGCCCCTCCCATGTACGATCCACCCAAATTCAAAAATGCGATCACGTTAAAACTCAGCAGCAACGAATCCCGCTGCGCGATGGACGATTTGAATGAGCAGCTCAGCGGTCTTGGGCCAGCTTTTGTTTCGTACTATCCATCGCATATCGAACTGCAAACGCTGATTGGGCAATCGCTAGGCGTTGCCCCTGATCGGGTTGTGGTTACCACCGGTGGCGATGATGCCATCGGTCGCGTGCTTGCGAATGCGCTCGCAGGTCAGCGTAAAAAAGTCGTCTGTCACGCGCCGTCGTTCGAGATGTTTCCGATTTATGCGACTCAATCGGGCGGTCAGATGGATACCGTCGAATGGGTTGAGGGCGACTTTCCGCTGGAGTCGTTTCTGCAAAAACTCGACGACACAACGGCGCTAGCGATTGTGGTTTCACCTAACAATCCGACGGGTGGCGTGATCGCGGTCGAACATATTTTAACGGTCGCGGATGCTGCGCAGAATGCTGGCTGCCTGTTGTTGGTTGACTATGCTTACATTGAATTTGCGAATTCGGATTCAACCACACGTTTATCAGCCCACGAGAACATCGCCATCGTTCGCACCTTTTCGAAAGCTTGGGGATTGGCGGGATTGCGAGTCGGCTATTTGGTTGCACCATCGGCCCATTTTGCGACAACGATTCGCAGTGCCACGGGACCGTATCCGGTGAGTGGGGTTTCTTTAGAAATGGCGCGGCGATGTTTGTCCGAGTATTCGCAACCGATGACCAGAAATCTCGAAACGATCAAGCTGCTTCGCGGACTGCTGACGGAACTGCTGATCGAATGTGGCGCGACTCCTCTGCCCTCGGCTGGCAATTTTGTGCTCGCTAAGTTTGACGATGCCGAAACGGTTTGGAATGAACTTGGAGCGGATGGGATCGGTGTGCGAAAGTTTGTTGATTCGCCACTGTTGGTGAACCGCTTGCGAATCACGGCTCCTGCGACGCCGATGGAATATCTTCAATTGGCCCAATCACTGTGCCGCATTCATGGGCTCGATTTTGAATCGCAGCGAACGACGCTTGGTGCAGCGATGGAGGTGGGATCAGCGGAATCGATCTTATGGGGCGCTGGGTCTCAAGCAAAGGCTATCGAGCAAACGGATACCTCCCTCCAAGCGAACGCCCCTCGCGTTGCTTCCTTGCATCGCCAGACCAAAGAAACCAATATTCAACTTGAACTCGATCTCGACGGCACCGGCGTTGCAGAAATCAGTACCGGCATCGGTTTTCTCGATCACATGCTGACGGCACTGACCTTTCACAGTCGCCTGAATTTAAAACTAATTTGCGACGGCGACCTCGAAGTCGACGACCACCACACTGCCGAAGACTGCGCGCTGGCTCTCGGAACCGCGATCGACCAAGCTCTCGGTAAACGCTCGGGCATTCAGCGGTTTGGTTACGCCTACGCCCCGCTTGATGAGGCGCTGGCTCGAACCGTGCTCGATTTGAGCGGTCGTCCTTGGCCCGAGATTCATTTACAATTGGAACGGCAGATGGTGGGCACATGGGCTTGTGAAAACATCACTCACTTTTTCCAGTCGTTTGCCATGACGCTGAAATGCTCGTTGCATGTTGATGTGTTGCGCGGCAAGAATGACCATCATCGTGCCGAAGCCGCTTTTAAATCGATGGCGATGGCGTTGCGTCAATCGCTGAAGCGAACCGACGGCGCCGTTCCCAGCACGAAAGGCGTGTTGTAGTTTTTTTAAGTAGTCAGTCGGCAGTAGTCAGATTTGAGATTTGAGATTTGAGATTTTTACTGCCAACTGCCAACTGCCAACTGCCACCTGCCACCTGCCTACTGCCTACTGCCTACTGCCTACTGACAACTAAAATCTGCCAACTTAAAACTCTTCATGATCCAAATCATCAATACCGGCGTCGCCAATATTCGCTCGCTGGAAGCCGCGTTTGATCGCCTCCAGCAACCGTGGCAGTTGACCGAAGACGCGAATCAAATTGCTTCGGCAACACATGTTGTGCTGCCGGGTGTCGGCGCTTTTTCCGCCGCCGCCGAGGCGATCGATCGACTTGGGTTGCGTGAAGCCGTGATTGAGCGGATCGCGCGCGACAAACCCTTATTGTGCATTTGTCTCGGCATGCAGTTGTTGGCGGAGTCTTCCGAAGAAGCACCTGGAGTCGCGGGATTGTCCGTGATCCCGCATCAAATCAAACGCTTCTCCAACACCGTTGCTGTGCCACAATTGGGCTGGAACGAAGTCCGTCCGCGTTCTGCCAACGCTGCCTCCAGCGGATCAAGCTCCAGCAACGCAAATCCGCCGACGCCTTTCGTTACAGGAGAAGCCTATTTTGCGAACTCGTTTCGATTGACGGAATGCCCAGATGGGTGGGGTTGCGCGGAAACCGAATATGACGGCCCGTTCATCAGCAGCATTTGGCGGGGCCGAGTCTTGGCCTGTCAGTTTCATCCCGAGCTATCGGGGGCTTGGGGTCAACAACTATTGGCAAATTGGATCGGGAACCCCCATGCTTAAATCTCGCATCATCCCCTGCCTTGACGTTAATGACGGACGCGTCGTCAAAGGGGTCAAGTTTCAAAACCTGCGCGATGCGGGCGACCCGGTCGAACTTTCGTTTCACTACGAAGCCCAAGGTGCCGACGAACTGGTGCTGCTGGATGTGACCGCCACGCGACAAGACCGGATTGCGATGCTGGAAACAGTCGAAAAGGTTCGCACGAAACTGCGCATTCCGTTAACGGTCGGTGGTGGCATCGCGTCCATCGAAGATGCCGGTCGATTGCTGAATGCGGGGGCGGACAAAGTCAGTATCAATTCCGCTGCCGTACGAAATCCGCAATTGATCAATGACATGTCCGCTCGATTTGGGGCTCAATGTACGGTCGTCGCGATCGATGCAAAAATGACCAACGGTGTGTTTCAAGTTCTCACTCGCAGCGGAACCACGGCAGAAACGCTCGACGCCGCCGCTTGGGCTGCCGAATCGCAGCGACGTGGGGCGGGCGAAATCCTACTCACCAGTTTTGATCGCGACGGCACTCGCAGCGGCTACGACCTGCCGATGCTGACGGCCGTGACAACCGCTTGTTCGCTGCCGGTCATCGCGTCCGGAGGTGCTGATTCGGTAGCTCACATGGTGGAAGCATTCGAGCACGGAGCACACGCCGTTCTCGCCGCTTCTATTTTTCACGACGGCAACATGACGGTCGGTGAAGTCAAAACTCAACTTGCCGCCGCCGGAATTTTGGTGCGAAGTTAACAGCATGATTATCCCTTTGGTATCCGCGAACGATTGCAACGCTTCCGCTGGTGATCTCAGCGAATTGATTGCTTGGATTGGGCGCTGGAGTCTGTTTGGAACCGTTGCGATTTCCGACATCGGGGACCTCAATCAAGACCAACGTGAAATGCTCGTGCAAGCCGTCGCCGGTTTCGTAGATCTGGAAATTGTGTTGAACACTAACGAGCATCAATCTAGCGAGAAACTCACCGGCGAGCAGTTGCTCGGTTTGCTTAATGCCGGCGCGAACGCGATCATCTTCAA